>NZ_JBFUAY010000150.1:0-11550 GCF_056406015.1 Rhizobium sp. P1_E1
GCCTTGAACTTTCGATCCATGAACTGCTCGTTGCCCTCGGCTTTCGTGGCTTCCAGTGTTGCGATTCCACCAGCCGAGAAGCCCATCAGCCCTACACGTCGGGCATCAACGAAGGTGTATGTCGATAGGAAATCGAGAGCCCCGTAGGCATCGAATACCCGATCGGGAAAATAGCGCTCGCAGGTGTTATCGATGTTGCGGGTCGTGAAGCTGTCGACCACCAGCACGACATATCCCCATGAGGTCAACCGCTGCGGCCAGTAGGTCTTGGTGTTCGGCCGAATACCTCCGCAACCGTGCATGATAACGACGGCCGGAAAGGGACCATCTCCCTCTGGTCGGCTCAGATATCCCAGCAAGTGCGTGGTTTGGGCCTGCGGGAGACTGACACCTTGTTCCCTGGCCTTGCGTTCCAGGAATGGACTTGGCTTTGTGACTGCGCTGTCAAATCGCACCAACTCGTCAGCGTGAGCCGCAGGATTAAGCTGCACGATGGCGATGAGCAAAAGTCCGAAAGCAAGCTTTGTGATTTGCATTGAGTTGCTCCGCTGGGAGACAGGCAGTTGATCAAACGCTATCCACAACCGATCATCATCTAGATGCGGAAACTTCGACGTCCATAGGCCTTAAAGGGGCGTGGCAAATAGCCGCCCCTGATGAGTTCCCGACGGCTTTGTGCCGAGTTTATTTTAGCTGCTGGTGTGCGTGATGCCCTGTTTCTGCCAAGGCTAAACCTTACAAGCGACATCGGTCTCGACCGAGCGTTGTCAGCCAAACCGGTCCACCAGGAAATCGATCACCGTCCGCAACATCGCTGTCGGCCGACGGTTCGGCGCATAGATGAGGGACATCGGTACAGGCTTGTAGGACCATTCCGGCAGCACCTGCTCAAGCCGTCCTTCGGCGATATCGGCGGCGAGCAGCAGTTCCGGCTGAAGCGCAATTCCCGCGCCGCTGAGCGCTGCCATGCGAAGTGCTGCCCCCTGGTTGGTCGAGAATTTTCCGGAAATCAACACATCGCGCATTTCGCCCCTCGGTCCGACCAGGTGCCAGCGATCCCGCATGCGCCAGTAGGAGTGGCCGAGGCAGAGATGGTTCGTCAGAGCCTCAGGCGTGGCCGGCCGACCATGGCGGGCAAGATAGTCCGGCGAGGCAGCGAGAATCCGCCGGTAGGGCGTGAGCGGGCGGGCGACGAGGCTGCTGTCCGAGAGCGGACCGATGTGGATACCGAGCTCGAACCCCTCGCCGACGAGATCATGGACGTTGTTGTCGAGCGATAGCTCGATGCTGACGTCGGGATAGGCGTTCTGGTAATCGACCAGCGCCGGCACCAGGACTTGCGTCCCGAAGCTGACCGGCGCAACCACGCGAAGCCGGCCGCGCGGCGCCGATTGCAGCTCGCTYGCCGCAGCCTCGGCCAGCGCCACTTCGGAAAGGGCGCGCTTGCAGCGCTCGTAATAGAGCTGGCCAACCTCTGTGAGCTGATGGCGTCGCGTGGTGCGATGGATCAGCTTCGCCCCGAGCCGGGTCTCAATCGTCTTGATGTGCTTGGCAACCATGGCAGGGGACACTTGCGCGATCTCCGCGGCGGCCGCGAAACTGCCATTGTCGATGACCCTGACGAACATCGCCATGCCGGCCAGCTTGTCCATAATTGCCTACCTCTTGGTTTCGAATGACGATACCGGGAGCTTATTTATCAACCAAGGAATTTACAACATGGTCGTGATGCCCGCGCCAAGACGACGGACATCACCAACCTGACCAAGGAGACACCATGCCCATTCTTCACCTGCAGATGCATCCCGGCCGCACCGACGATCAGAAGCGCGCCTTCGCGCGCGAAGCGACCAAGGCCGCCGTCGAAACCCTGGCGTGCCCGCCGGAATCGCTGGAAATCCTGATAACGGAGATCGCCAAGGATTCCTGGGCGGTCGGTGGCAAGCTGAAATCTGAAGCCTGAGAGGCGACCCGCAGCGTCGAACGCTCGAGCTGCGGGACGCCGCCGCCATGGTATTGGACAGGGAGCCGGCAGGCGGCTCCCGTGCTGAATGTGAAGGGCGGCCGGTTGACCTAAGCGAACTTTTTCGTCGTCGAAGGATAAGGCTGCTTTGCGCCCTCATGTCAGTCGTAGAGCCCAGCCAAGCGGCGGCTTGAAAGCGGACAACGCATTGGACTGGCGAGGCGGCACGTTTGCGTAAAAGCGGATCTTATTTTGGCCCAGTATTCAGCGGGTCACTCGTTCGCAAGCACCGTCTTTCCAGATGCAAATTGGCGATCATAGAAAATCCGAACCGACAGAACGACGCCGGCGATCAGGACAACAACCCCGGCGACTGCGATCGGAGTTGGCCAGCGCGCATGCACAACAAGTCCGCCGATCACACCGAAGGCAGTCTCTGAGACGATCAATTGCGCGGCCAAGGCAACCGGCAGGCTGCGTGAGGCAATATTCCAGGCCCAGACGCCGCCCACGGTGGCCAGCAGCGCGAGAGTTGTGCCCCAGACATAGAGGTTGCCGGCAGYGCTCCAGCCGAATCCCAATGTAGGAAGCCGGAAGAGGTCCATCGCGGCACCGATGGGATAGAAGGCCAGCATCAAGACGCCGCCGCCAACCAGTATCAGCGCCGACCACACGCCGGAGGGCATGTCCGGCCGTGCGGCGAGTGCTGCCTGATTGGAAAGCGCGAACCAGACCCAAAGGCCCACGGCAGCAAGCGCCAGCGGCACGCCAATCCACAATGATTGCACAGAGTCCAGTCCTTCGGCCGTGAATGCCGTGCCATTGACGAGACCAAGGCCGACCAGCACCAGCGCCAGAGGCACCATGAGGGATCGCCATGRCAATGATGCCTGACGCTGATTGCCAATGACCATCAATACGATTGGTACCAGCCCGAGAAAGGCCGGAGCGATGACTGGGCCGGCAAAGAGGGCCGCTCCCGTCACTGTCAGGAAGTAGCCGACATAGCCGACGAAGGCGAGCCAGATGGCTTGCAGGCAGTTTCGAAGCGTGAGGTGGCGCATGACACCCTTCTCGGAAAACAGAATGTAAAGCCCGACGAGTGCCGAGACGACGTGACGGATGAGGGCAAAATCAAAGGTGGAATAGTCACCGATGATGAAGGGCACGACGAAGTTGAGCGAAAAGGCAAAGGCCGCAAAGAGCGCGGCCGACACGCCAACATAGAAACGTCTGTCCATAATGTTCACCCTTTTGCAGTTGCGTCACCGAGCCCTGGTCTCCGCGACGCCGAGTGTGTCGTTTGGCAATCAAGCGAAATGCTTGATCGAATGGGGAAAAATTACTGGCCACGCGCTTTGGTCGGTAGCCGCCGAAAATGAGAACCAGCCTCTCGATACGCATCACCCGGATCGTGAAACGATGCTGTATCGCGGGGGGCCGGTATGCGGCTCCCACTTTGACCGGGGCGGGCGAACTCTACGACATCGAAAAGACCATTCGGGGTGCTCCGCCGCACTTACGGAAAGCTGCACGACAGGAAAATAGCAAGCCCAGGGTCGAAGCTCTGCGATTGTGGCTGGACGATAACCTCAAACGCTTGCCACACAAATCCGGGACAGCTGAGGCAATCCGCTACGCGCTTTCCCGTTGGGCATCGCTTTGTCGTTTCATTKATGACGGCAGTATCGAGATCGACAACAATGCCGCTGAAAGGGCCATCCGACCCATTGCGCTCGGACGCAAGAATTGGCTGTTCGCCGGATCAGAAAAAGGCGGAGAACGGGCCGCCGCCATCCTGTCACTGATCGAAACCGCAAAGCTCAATGGTCTCGATCCAGAGGCCTCTCTGCGGGACATCCTTGCCCGCATCGCCGATCATCCCATCAACAGAATCGGTGAATTGCCATGGAACACCGCATCTAACCGGGAAAGCGCTGGTCGCAACGTCGGGCAAAATTGATTACGAGCGCGGCGTCTTTCTCAGCGATAGCGGCCAAGGAATCTACATGCTTCTGCATGTAGGCTTGTGCATCGCTTTTAGGTCGATGAGATTGTTCGAAAATGCCTTCCGCCTGGACAGCTAGCTTATCGAATTTTGTTTGGTAATCTCCGGCTTTGTTGGCATCTCCGGCTTCCTGATAGACCTTAGCCATGATCGCAAAGGCCGCTCCACACTGGAAAGGATGCTCGTTTGTATTCGGTCCAAGCTCCGCCGGACTCTGGCCGTAACTCGGCGTTGCCAGAGTCCCGATCAAAAGCAAAACAATCGCACGCACCACAAGCTCAACCTCTTCACGCCGGAGCTGTTATCGTAGCATTACAGCCTCAGGAAACGCCATCATGCACTTGGAAAACCAGTTAACCGGACGCTTACTTTGTAAGCATCCGTTGAAGCCTTTACCGAGGGGGTACTCTGGGGGCTCGCTGAGTGTAGTTTTTGACTAGAAACCCGTCATTTTTAGCTTTATTGCCTCAGGTAACCTGATGGGAACGAGGAAAGGGCAAAATGCTAGGTTTGGGGCGGGTTGCCTATTTCGTCGCAGGTACATGCGTGATCGGACCTGTGACGTCCGTGCTTGGCGGCTGCGCCTTTCCATATCCTGCGGTTTGGTCAAAATGTCCTGACTCTCAACATCTCGTCGTTGAAGGAGAGTTCCGATGCGGAGGGCCCAACCTTCCTCCTACTCCTTCACAAGTGGCGATTCTTAAACAGCGTCCAATCGTAGACCCCTGAACGACTTCAAATTGTACGTAACAAGCTGACCCCATTTGGCGCCGGTAGTGCCGGTCCCTGTATTGCGGACAGACGATTCACAAAAAAAGGGGCTGAATGCCGCTTAGATGATTGGATTCATCATCCCGCATTATATTCTCCTACAGCTTTGGGAAAACGTCGATCCGCCGGAACCGTTCAGACCGGGCGAACTTCGGCAAGCCGCTTGACTGCATACTCGTCCCGCCAGCAGACGGCGGCTTCCCATGCAGCTGATGCTTGCGCGGCGATGTCATGCGTGCCGTCGTCGAGGTCGGCAGCGTTGCCGGGCAGCACCAGGTCAAGGTCGGGGACGTCGACATGTGCCTCGTCCCAATCGATCAACGCGACCCGATCCGCGGTCATGCGGACGTTGCCGGGGTTGCTGGGGTTGCCGTGGACAACGCATGTCTGGCGTCCGATTAGCCGCGCCCATGCTGCTCGACATCGAACAACGCCCTCCGGCGGCATCGCGGCAAGGTTGATCCTCGTTCCGGTTTCGGCGTGCAGGAGGTCGCTCGACGATCGCCAACCTGGGCGCTGCGGCCAGCCCTGCGTCAACCGATGCAGTTCGCGGAGCGTTTCGGCCGCGCGACGCCAGTCGGACTCCGTCTCGGGCGGTCCGCCCTCCATGTACTTCATGACCACCAGACCGTTCGCGAACAGCCGGCCGTCAGTCGTGGGGATCGGCACTGGAACGTTCATCCCTTCACGGTCGAGATGTTGGAGCAGTTCGGTTTCCCATGCGAGATCAGCGTCGGTCCTGGAGCCGAAACGACCGACCGCGATCTGCCCGTGGATGCGAACGCTCCACACGTCGTTGGCGACTCCACCGGCAAGTGGTTCGATGCGGACCGCACCTTCACCCCATTGCCCCATTGCTTCCCATCCCATTGACAATATCCCTGGCGGTCGTGATCAAATCGACGGAGAAATAGAAAAAGTTTGCGACGCCACGATGTCCGCTGCCGGCGCAAACGTGACGTCGAAAAGCGGGTAGACCCTTGATATAAGGCCTATGTTCGCATCATCGGGGGAAGGTCGGGCCGTCGCTCTCGAACTCCCTGCGGGACGAGCGATAGAGTAGCGATACCCGCCTCATCGGCCGCACGCAGAAGCGCTTCCCGGAATTGTTCCGGGGCAATCTTCCCGCTCAATGCGTCGACGCAGGCTTTGACGGCAGCCACATATTCCTCGCCGTCATCGCAAGGCCAGTCGTTGATCAGGAGACGCGCCGCGTCGCCCAGCGTCCATACGATCTTGCGAGATGCCGGGCCTCGCAAAGCAAATCCAACCGGCGTGAATGCTGATGATGTATTCCAGCACATTGTCCTCGACCCCTCAAGGCACGGATACTGCAGTCCCCAGCTCAATATACGCGCGTATTCTGAAATTTGGAATTGAAAAGTGTAGAGGTATGCGGCTTGAGCGCGAGCTGTCGAATGAAGAAGAAAGGGCACTCTGGAACCTTATGTCGGAGCGCCCTGCGCTCCGTCGAAATGGTGCACTGATGGACGCGTTCCGGGTTCGCAACCGATTGCCCGCCCCGGTGTCAGCGGCGCACGCTTCCCTTTTCGGTCCCACGTTTCGCCGCGCTCACCGCAATTCGGCGGTGACGCGGAAGATGCCGCCGGCCGAAGCATCCGAGCAGACGACGAAGGTCGAGCCCTCCTGCGCCATGAAGGCGACATTGCCGCCGGCTTCGCAGGGGTGGCGCTCCATTGCAGGATGATATCGCCATTGTCGCGCAGTCTCTCTCCGGTGTGATCTTCGCCGCACTGCCATCCATTCCGTCGCCGACGGCAGGTGGACCGGGGCGTTCAGCTGTTTCGACAGCCAGGCCGTATAGTTCTGCGCCACGGCAAGTGGCACGTCGTCGGCCGGTTGCTGCGGATTGTCGGCATAGGCCTGGGCTGCGGAGGGATCTGAGTTGGCGGTGTTTATTCCGCCATCTCGGCACGGGTGACGGCCTTCGTCTGTAGGTAGAAGGACTTGTCGATCTTCACCGCGCCATTGGCGGGATTTGGAAGCGAGGGCAGCGTCTTGTAGACCGAGTTGCCGATGACGAGAGCGACGCGGCGTCCGCTCTCTTCAGTAATGGCGGCAGATGCGGTGCCGACCGACAGCAGCATTGCCGCGACGATCAGCAGATAAGCGCACAGTCTCTTGACGTGGTGAAACTTGGGCATGGCTCGATCGCAAACATTCTATTGTTTAAGTTCAATAAAATTTGCTGGCCTGCTGGTGCTGGGCCCCCTCCGCATTCACACTACGAAAATATTCCTCGGCGCTTTAAAAAGCAAGCTTCGCCGCCTCCAAGTCAATTGGAGCAGTCCCGTCAGATTGGAAGCCCATCGTCGACAAGAAAGACTGTCGAAATCAAGAATTGAACATGCGGCCGGCGAAGTTTCCTTAGCCTCGAAACGTATAGTTGCTGATCGAGGCCGATTTCATCTCGATCGAGAAACCCGGCAGGGTGGGCGGCATGTAGGCGGCGTTCTCAATCCGGCAGGGGTCGAGGAAGTGTTCGTGCAGATGATCCACATATTCGATGACGCGGCCGTCCTTGGTGCCCGACACCGCGACATAATCGATCATCGACAGATGCTGCACATATTCGCAGAGCCCGACGCCGCCGGCATGCGGCCAGACCGGCAGGTCGAACTTGGCGGCGATCAGCAGTACGGCCAGCACCTCGTTCAGCCCACCCATGCGGCAGGAATCGATCTGCACGATGTCGATCGCGCCCTCGGCGATGAACTGCTTAAACATGATGCGGTTCTGGCACATCTCGCCGGTCGCAACCTTCACCGGAGCGATCGCCTGGCGGATCTTGCGGTGGCCGGCGACATCATCGGGGCTTGTCGGTTCTTCGATGAAGAAGGGCTTGGCGAAGGAGAGCGCCTTGACCCAGTCGATCGCCTGACCGACATCCCACACCTGGTTGGCGTCGATCATCAGGTAACGATCGGGTCCGATCACCTCGCGGGCAATCCTAAGGCGGCGGATATCGTCT
Organism: Rhizobium sp. P1_E1; assembly: GCF_056406015.1. NCBI lineage: Bacteria > Pseudomonadati > Pseudomonadota > Alphaproteobacteria > Hyphomicrobiales > Rhizobiaceae > Rhizobium > Rhizobium sp. P1_E1. The sequence goes on from NZ_JBFUAY010000150.1 coordinate 7,735, forward strand.
TCCAGGTCGCGGCCGACCTTCATCTTGATATGGTTGAAGCCGGCATCGATCGCCTCCTGGCAGAGGCGGCGCAGCTTTTCGTCGCCGTAGCCGAGCCAGCCGGCCGAGGTTGTGTAGCAGGCGTAGCCCTCCTTTTCGAGGATGGCGATGCGTTCCGCCTTGCCCGCCTCGGCGCGCTTCAGGATCTCGACCGCCTCGGCACGCGTCAGCACATCGGTGAGGTAGCGGTAATCGACGATATCGGCGATCTCCTCCGCCGACATCTCGGCGACGAGCCGCCAGACAGGCTTGCCGGCCTGTTTGGCCAGCAGATCCCAGACGGCATTGACGACCGCACCGGTCGCCAGATGAATGGCGCCCTTTTCCGGGCCGATCCAGCGCAACTGGCTGTCGCTGGTCAGGTGCCGCCAGAAGGTGCCGGGATGGGCGAGAACCTCGGTGAGGTCGGCGCCGACGACGAGGTGGCGCATCGCTTCGATCGCCATGCAGCAAATGTCGTTACCGCGGCCGATGGTGAAGGTCAGGCCGTGGCCGGCAAGATCAGGCGCATCCGTATCGAGAATGACGTAGGCCGCCGAATAATCCGGATCGGGATTCATCGCATCGGATCCATCAAGGCTTTGCGACGTGGGGAAGCGGAGATCGAAGACACGAAGGTCGGTGATGCGGGTCATGGTTGTTCCTCCCGTTTATATGCGCCGATTATATAGAGCCGATTGCAGTGGCCGGGCCGGCCGGCAAGACTGCCGGGCCGGCCGCATCAGCTGAAATCAGATCGTCCAGCCGCCGTCGATGGCGATCGCCTGGCCCGACGTGTAGGTCGCGCCGGCGAGATAGACGGCGAGATCGGCGATCTCTTCCGGCGAGCCGAGCCGGCCCATCGGCTGGCGGGCGATGAAAGCGGCGCGCGCGGCGTCGTAATCGCCCTGCGCGCGCATGCGGTCCTGCAGCGACGGGCTTTCCACCGTGCCGGGGCAGATGGCGTTGCAGCGGATGCCCTGACCGACATAATCGGCGGCAACGGCTTTGGTGAGCCCGATCACGGCCGCCTTGGTGACGCCGTAGGCGAAGCGGTTCGGCACGCCCTTGATGCTGGAGGCGACGGAGGCCATGTTGATGATCGCTCCGTCCTTGCGCTCGATCATGCCGGGCAGCACGGCGCGGATGGTGCGGATCATCGCCTTGACGTTGAGGTCGAAGGCGAATTCGAGATCGGAATCCTTCATCTCGAGGATCGAGCCGGCATGGACGAAGCCGGCGCAGTTGAACAGCACGTCAACAGCCCCGATCTCGGCGACAAGGGCCTTGACCGCATCCTCTTCGAGCACGTTCAACTGATGGGTGAAAACGCCGGTTTCAGCGGCAAGCGTCGCCAGCGCCTCGGTGTTGATATCCGTCGCGTGAACCCTGGCGCCGATCGCGGCAAAGGCTGCCGCCGTCGCCCGGCCGATGCCCTGACCGGCGGCGGTGATGAGAACGGTCTTGCCGGAAAGTCTGTTTGTCATGTCGCGGGCCTTTTCTGGAATTGTCTACGCTGGACGATGGAGTACGGTTGATGTCTTGGCAAAGCTCGGCGTGATGCAGCGCGCCGGTCCGCTTCCGGAGGTGCGCGGCTTTCTGCGTTAAATGGAGGAGTTGGCGCTGTTGCACAGGCAGATCAGCGGCGGATTCAGCCGATTGGCTGCTTTTTCGGCGATCTCCGCCGGCGGCAGGGCCGATGACCATTCCCTTGCGCTGCACGGCCTTCCTCCCTGTCCCGGCTTGCTTATGATCCTGCCGTTCGGGCGCCTTCGATAGCTCAGTCGTTCGTTTGGATCGACTTTTTCAGTGGTGATTTGTCTGTTTATAGACAAACAGACGATTGGCCAAGGGTCAAGTGCGAAGTTTTCCTTTTCCGGCCGCAGTTCTGCGTATATGCAGAGTGATATTCACAGGAGGAAGGAATGGAGACCGACGAGTCCGACCGCTACCGCGCTCCTGCCCTCGACAAGGGCCTCGATATCCTGGAATTGCTCGCCGGCGTCGACAGCGGCCTCACCCAGGCCGAAATCGCCAAACGGCTCGACCGCAGCCCCAACGAATTCTACCGCATGCTCGACCGGCTGGTGCGCCGCGGTTACGTCACCCGGCTGGATGGCGACCGCTATTCGCTGACGCTGAAGCTCTTCGGTCTTGCGCAACTGCACGCGCCGGTGCGCCGGCTCGCCTCCTATGCTACGCCGCTGATGCGCGATCTCGCCCAGCGCACGCGCCAGGCCAATCATCTTGCGGTCTTCGATCGTGGCGCGGCTGTTGTCATCGCCCAACAGGAGGCGCCGGACTATTGGGGATTCTCGATCCGCATCGGCGCCCATATCAGCCTCTTCGACACCGGTTCGGGCCATGTGCTGCTTGCCTTCCGCAGCGAGGAGGAGCGGGAGATGATGATCTCGGAACATGTGCGCAGCCGCTCAGACATCGAACTCGGCCCCGAATTCTACGATCGTCTCCACCAGATCCGCGAGCGCGGCTACGAGATGATGGCGAGCGCCCAGACATCAGGCGTCTACAATCTTTCCGCTCCCGTTCTTGGACCGGACCGCCGCTGCATCGCCGCCCTCACCTGCCCCTTTATCGCGCTCGTCAATGCGCCGTCCGCTCCCGATATCACGCAGGCGATCACGCTGGTGCAGAAGACCGCCGCCCAGCTTTCGCTGCTTGCCGGCGCCGATGTCGTCCACCCGGCCTGAGGCCTAAGAATTTCTATTTGAACAATCCATTCACCAGGAATAGGTTTGCCGCCAAACCACTCTGGGAGGAGAAGAGCGTGTTCATCGACACCCATCTGCACATCATCGATCGATCGGCCCTGCCCTATCCCTGGCTCTCAGGCGCGCCCGCTCTCGATCATGATTTCCTCTACGAAACCTATGCGACTGAGGCCCGGCGCTGCGGCATCACCACGGTGCTGCATATGGAGGTCGACGTCGATCCCGCCGCGACGCAGGCCGAGACCGATCACGTCGCCGGCATCGCCAAAAAGCAAGGCAGTCTGATTGCCGGCGCGATTGTCTCCTGCCGGCCCGAAGAGGAAGGCTTTGCCGCCTATCTCGAGCGGCAAAAGGCCGATCCCTTCGTCAAGGGATTCCGCCGCGTGCTGCATGTGGTGCCAGATGATGTCTCCGAAGGCGCCCTGTTTCGCGAAAACATCAGGCGCATGAGCGGCAGCGGCCTGACTTTCGACCTCTGCACATTGCCGCATCAGGCGAGCCGTGTAACCGCCCTCGTCGATCTTGCGCCTGATGTGCAGTTCGTGCTCGACCATTGCGGCGTGCCGGATATCCGCTCGGACGCCTTCCAGCCATGGAAGGCCGGCATATCAGAGATTGCCCGGCGGCCGAACGTGGTCTGCAAGGTCTCCGGCGTTGTCGCCTATGCCGATGCGAAGACATGGACGGCAGAAATGCTGCAGCCCTATCTCGAACATGTGATCGCAAGCTTCGGCTGGGACCGCGTCGTCTGGGGCAGCGATTGGCCGGTCTGCACGCTCGGTGGCGGCCTCTCTACCTGGGTTGCGGCGACCCATGCGATGCTCTCAGGTAGCAGCGACGCAGAGCGCTCGAAGTTGCTTTTCGCCAATGCGCAGCGCCTCTGGTCGCTCTGACGTCACAAAATAATGCGACCGGTCTCCTGGGCGTGCCATTTCGGCATGTTTTTTGTATCGTTCCGGGACAAAAAACGCCCGATTTTCGGGCTTAACGCTATCTACATGCAAGCAATTGCTAGCCTTATTTATCTCGGCTAAAAGTTGTTGACACGGATATGGGGAATGACCCC
>NZ_JBFUAY010000151.1:0-11535 GCF_056406015.1 Rhizobium sp. P1_E1
GAGATCTATCGCGTCGTCAGTGTCAGGGCGCAGTTGCCGCGCAACAAGGATGCTGTGCCTGTCTATGGTCTTTATTCCGCGCCGTCGGACAACATTCCGCTTCCAAATGCGCTGTTTTATGCGACCAGACGCACCGAAAGACGCAAGACGGACAAGGAGCGCAGGTTCGGGATGCGCAGTGCCTATCTTGGAAGCGAGACGTTCCTGTCCCTGAGCGAGCCGGCGGCTGGCGTCGAAGGCGAGCATGTCCGAAGCCTGAATGTCAGGGCGCTGGTCACCAACCGGCACCTGACCGACCAATTGCCCGTGAGACGGGGTGGCGCGGATTTCGTGTTGGTCGACGACGCGGCCATTCAGTTCGATTGCGTCGCAGGTCCGACGCCGCCACGTGAATCCCTGCTTGCCGGTGAGCACCGAAGTAGGGGTGCGGAGAAAACCGGGTCAATCCTCTGGAAGCTGATCAGCCTGTTGCAGTTTAATCATCTCGGACTGGATCCGGGAACGGCGAGATCGCGCAGTACTGCGTTGCAGGAGCTGCTGATGATCTTCGCAGATGTCTCCAATCCGATCATCGAGCGCCAGATCAGAGGCCTGTCCGATATCTCCGTCAAGCCGGCGGTTCGCAAGGTAAAGCAGCCCGACAGATATGATGTCGCCCGGGGTCTCGAAGTGAATGTCACGCTTGACGAAAACGCCTTCGAAGGACAAGGCGCTTTCCTATTCGGCGTCGTCCTCGCACGCTTCTTCACTGAATATGCGGCGTTGAACACATTCGTGGAGACGGTGATCATCTCCAAGCAGCGTGGCGTCCTCAAGCGTTGGGAGCCGCAGATCGGCGGCAGGGCGATCCTATGAGTGCCGATCCAATACAAGGCAAGGATCCACACACTCTGAACTTCTATCAGGTCTTGCGCACGCTCGAGCGTGATACGCCCAAAAAGCCGCGCATCGGTGACAGCGCGACGCTTGCCGAAGAAGTCGTGTTGCTTTCGCAAGACCCGTTTCTTGCTTTTCCCTCCGCCAATGTCAGCGCTGTGTCGTACAGTGAGACCGGCACTTTGCGACTGCACACGCGATTTCTGGGCATGTTCGGGCCGCAAGGGGCTTTGCCGTTGCACATGACGGAAGACGCGCAGCGCTGGTTTGCACGCGACCCGTCCTTTGCCCGCTTCGTCGACATCATATCGACACGCTTCCTGCAACTCTTCTACCGTGCCTGGGCCGATGCCCGTCCGATAGGCCAAGCCCAGCGACCCGATGACGACCGCTTCTTCGGTTACCTGGGCAGCTTCGTTGGCATTGCCACAAAAGCGATGCGCGAGATAGATACCGTCGGTGATGGCGCCAAGATCCCCTTCGCGGGTCTTGCCAATATCCAGGTCAAGAGCGCCTCGACCCTGCAGCAATTCCTGCACGGAATATTCCGCTTCAAGGTTGAGGTCGAGGAATGGATCGGTAGTTGGCTGATCTTCGATCAAAGCGAATGTATGCGGCTGGGAGGCGCTGAGGCGGTTCTCGGCTCGAACGCCTATCTTGGCAGCCGCATGCACACGATCAGCGAGCGCATCCGTGTCCRCATTCATTGTCGTGATCGAAGCCAGTATGAAGCACTTCTTCCCGGTGGGCTCGGATCAAGGCGTCTTGGCGATGCACTATTCTCCTTTTGTGGCCACCGCAAGGAGATCGAGGTCGAGCTCGGTCTTCCGGCCCGACAAGCTCCCGGATTGACGCTCGGCCAGTCCGGACAGCTCGGTTGGACCTCCTGGTTGTCGCCGCCCCGCGAGGCGCCAGAAGGGCAGTATTGTTTCGAAGCGCGGTTCAATCCGATGATTCATCGGACGGCACAGCGAGCAGGCACGTGACCGTGCTGCGACCTATCGGAGATCGACATGAGTGAAATCAGTCTTGAGACAGTGACCGGCAAGCTCAACACTGTTGGCTATGAGGCCTTTATGAAAGCGCTTCGTCACGCCAAGTCCATGGGAAACAGGAATGTCGAACTGGCGCATTGGTTCTTTCACCTGCTGCAGAACGAGCGCTGCGACATTGCGTGCATCCTCGACAAGTTGAAGATTGATCGTGGCCGGGTGCTGAGCGACATCACCTCCGCGGTCACCTCCCTTCGTGGCAATCAAACCGAGATGCCGAGTATTTCGCCGCATCTCTTCGATCTCCTGGACCGTGGCTGGCACTATGCGACGCTGCAATTCGGCGAACTGCAGATCCGCACCGGCCATCTGCTGATCGCTGGGGTGAAGTCGAACGACATCGCCCGGGCATTGAATTCGCTGTCACCCTTGTTCGGCAAGATCAATCCGGTCCAACTGGTGGAGGAGTTTGCGGCCCTGACGGAACATTCGGTCGAACGGGACGCGCGGCCGATTGATGGAACAGCGCCGAGTACGCGTTGGGACCCCGCCGCGTCAACAGCAACCAAGGGAACTACTGCGCTTGCACGTTTTACCGTGGATATGACCGAGCAAGCTGCGTCGGGCAAGCTTGATCCTGTCCTGGGGCGCGACGAAGAAATCCGGCAGATAATTGACGTCTTGTCACGGCGACGCCAAAACAATCCGATCTTGACCGGCGAGGCAGGGGTCGGCAAAACAGCCGTCGTCGAAGGGTTTGCACAGCGCATCGTTGCAGGCGATGTTCCACCGGCGCTGCAGAATGTTCGTCTGTTGGCGCTCGACATCGGGTTGATGCAGGCCGGCGCCTCGATGAAGGGAGAGTTCGAACAGAGGCTGCGATCCGTGATCGATGAGGTGCAGTCTTCGCCGACACCGATCATTCTGTTCATCGACGAAGCCCATACTCTGATTGGTGCCGGCGGCGCGGCCGGAACGGGGGATGCTGCCAATCTGTTGAAGCCGGCCCTGGCAAGAGGCACGTTGCGAACGATCGGCGCAACCACCTGGTCGGAATATCGTCAGTTCTTCGAAAAGGATCCCGCGCTTACACGACGTTTCCAGAATATCGCGGTCGGCGAGCCGTCCATCGAGAAATGCTGTTTCATGCTGCGCGGTATCCTTCCGGCGATGGAAAAGCATCACAATGTGCGCATCGCCGACGCTGCACTGGTGGCCGCGGTCGAGTTGTCTGTCCGCTATATTCCGGCGCGCCAGTTGCCCGACAAARCGGTCAGCCTGTTGGACACCGCCTGCGCGCGCGTGGCGATCAGTCAGAAGACACAACCTGCAGCAATCGAGGACCTGAAGGCGGCGATATCGTCAGCCGAAAACGAACTTTCGGCACTGGAAAAGGACAAGGAACTCGGCCGCGACAGTACGAAGCGGATAGAGGAGCTTCGGACCATCATCGCGGATCGCAACAGTATACTTTCAGCCAAGGAGGGTACGTTAGCGCACGAGCGAAAAATCGTCGACGACATCGTCGCCCTTAGGTCCCATAACCATGCGAATGACCAGCCCGCCACAGAGGAGCCTACAACTTCGCCGATTCTTGATCTTCTCGACGAGCTGGAGAAGATMGGGCCGGACGACCGCATGGTGCATGCCTATGTCGACGATCAGGCTGTCGCAGCGGTCGTTTCAGCCTGGACGGGCATTCCGATCGGACGAATGATACGAAGCGAGATACAGTCGATCATCGAGCTTCCGGAGATCCTGAATCAGCGCGTGATAGGGCAAAGCCATGGCCTCGACCTGATTGCGAAACGGATCGCCATCAATCGTGCCCGTCTGGACAATCCCGGCAAGCCGATCGGCGTCTTCATGCTATGCGGTCCATCCGGTGTCGGAAAGACGGAAACGGCGCTCGCATTGGCTGAAGCGATCTATGGCGGCGAACAGAACATGGTTACTATCAACATGTCCGAGTTTCAGGAAGCGCATTCCGTCTCGCTTCTCAAAGGTGCTCCCCCCGGCTACGTCGGCTACGGCGAGGGGGGGCGGCTGACCGAAGCGGTCAGGCGGAAGCCCTATAGTGCGGTGCTTCTCGACGAGGTCGAGAAGGCCCATTCGGACGTCCATGAACTTTTCTTTCAAGTTTTTGACAAGGGCCGCATGGAGGATGGGACCGGGCGCGAGATCGACTTCAAGAACACCCTCATTATCCTGACATCTAATGTCGGGACAGAGGTTATCATGGAAATGACGGACTATGGGCGCCAGGCGCCGGACATGGAGAGGCTCGGAGCGGCACTGCGGCCGGCATTGCTCGAGCATTTTCCGCCGGCTCTTTTGGGCCGTATCGTGGTGATCCCCTATATGCCCCTGTCGGAGACCACGCTCGGCAGGATCGTGCGCCTGCAGCTCGATCTCGTCGGCAGGCGCATCAAGACCAACTATGATACGACTTTCGATTATTCCGATGCCGTGGTTGCTCACATCGTTTCCCGCTGCAACGAGCCGGACTCGGGCGGTCGGATGATCGACAACATCATCATGAACCAGCTTCTGCCACGTCTTGCCGGGATCTTCCTGGCGCGCTCGATCGACAGACTGGCATCGACGGCCGTTGCGATCGGCGTGATTGACAATGACTTTACCTACGAGGTCACGTGACGTTGGCGGCGGCCAGGCAGTCTGACCGCTGGTCCGACAACGTGCGCCGGCCGGCGGGTGCTTGATGGCTAGAGCCGGCGGCTTGACTAGGCGATCGGCAATGCACAAAATTGACGACAGTTTTCGCCAGAAGAAGGATGCGGATCAGCTGAAGCGCAGGAAGCGGCGCCAGCAACGGATGCTGCGTTCCCTGCTGATCGGTGTGGTCTTCGCGGCCGGCTTTGCGGGATACGTTTTCCATGGTCCCGGCCGGTTGTGGGGGCCCGGCCCGGCGCCAGCACCCGCACCGACGGCCGAGCCACCGCCCGCCTATACCTCGATGATCCTGGATATCCCGGGTGATCCTCTTCGCCTTGAGATCGGCGGACAGGGTCGACAATCGAGCGCCAAGCTGCAGCGCACTCCGGAGCCGCTGCGAGAACTGGGCATTCCCGACACGCTCAGCGTCCTCAAAGAAGTCATCGTCCCCACCAGCCAGAAGCTGATGACCGCGATTCCTTCGAGCCCTGAGGACTTCGCTTTCTTTCAGGCGCAGCGAAGCCCTGCTATCGACGCGGTGCCACCCGCTGAGCCAGCCGCCGAGGCAGATGGCGCCAACGCACAGCAGGATGTTCCTGTCTCGCAGAACGCGGTTCCTCACGTGGGTACGAACGCACAGTCGACCGGCGGTTGGAGCAATATCGATGATGCCGATCTGGAGGGGAGTGATACGAGCTTTCAGAAAACGGAGATTGCCGACAACACCTCAACGATAGCATTGATTGCCAACCAGTTCAGGATGCCGCGAAGGGTTGACGACGTCCGCCGGGTGGTCAACGAGACGCCGGCGGGAGACTTTCTGAAGGCGAATGGCGTCGATCTCGTGGAGGCGGATGCTATTTCAACCAAATACAACGAGGCGACTGGAAATGACCGATTGCATGCCGGCGCGGTCGTCGCATTGCGTTACCTCAGCGAAATCGGCGGGGACCGACATCACAGAAAACTCGTCCAGATCGCGTTTTACGAGGCCAGCTCCTTCCAGGTTGCCTTCGCTGCCGATGACACCGGCGCGCTTGTCAACGCTGCCGATCCCTGGGTCGACACCGATCTTCTGAAGTCTTTGGACGGGACTGACGACACCATTGGCAACCAACGGTTCCGGCTGCTTGATGGTATCTATTCCGTCGGACTTCGCAATGGCATCGCAAGCGCTATCGTTGGTGAGGCGATCATGTATCTCTCGCGCGGGCATGATCTCGGCGAGTTCGCGGCCACCGGTGACACCCTCACATTGGTCTATTCGAATGACGGTCGCGCAACACCCGCCGGGCAGAACAGGGTCTTTTATGCCGGCATCGAGGGCAAGAATGTCGCCATTCATTGCTTTGTCTTTTTACCTTCGAATGGCAACGAGCTGGCCTGTTTCGAGACCGGTGACCGGTCGGGAACGGTCGATGTGGCTACCGGCATGGTCATGCCGGTAGCGGGGGCTGTCAGCTCGACCTTCGGACCACGCCGTCACCCCATCCTGGGAAAAATCCTGATGCACGAAGGTGTCGATTGGGCAGCGCCCATCGGCACGCCGGTACGGGCCGCCTATGCGGGGCGCGTGACGTTTTCCGGGGAAAACGGCAGTTTAGGCAATTTCATCCAAATCGACCAGAATAATGGGCGGGCAGAAGGTTATGCGCATCTCAACGGAATGGCCCCCGGTATTGAGGTCGGAAAGATGGTGGCAGCCGGCGACCTCATCGCCTTTGTCGGCACGACTGGCCAATCGACAGGGCCGCATCTGCATTTCGAGGTCTACGAGAACGGCAAGCCTGTTGATCCGATGCGCACCGTCACTGCGGCGAACGACCGTGGATCACAGGCCGTTGATGCCCTTGTCGATCGCATCATCCGTATCGAAAGCGGCGGGGCTGCCGATATCAAGAACCCGTTTTCGACGGCCACCGGCCTTGGACAGTTCATCGAAAGCACGTGGATCATGATGATGAAAACCTACAGGCCGGATTTGACCCAGTCACTTGATCGGGACGCGCTCCTGGCATTGAGGACCGATCCGACCCTGTCGCGCGAAATGATCGCCAATCTCGCCCGTGGAAACAAGGCCGACCTGGAAGCTGCCGGACAGACCGCAACGGCCGGGAGGCTTTACCTTGCTCATTTCCTTGGACCACAAGGCGCCATCTCTGTCCTTTCGTCGGATGACAACATGTCGCTCGAGAYGCTGCTCGGTGCACCGGTCGTGCGGGCCAACCCGTTCCTCAGCGGAAAGGATGTAGCTTTTGTCAAAGGCTGGGCAGACCAGCTCATGCGTAGCAAGGGTTCACAGTCCGGAACTGCCGACGCTCCGAAGCAACAGCAAGCTTCGCCTGAGTTTCTATCGTTCAAGGCAGCGATAGAGTCTGTTCTGGAGCATTCGTCGTGACAGCGCATGGCGCTTTGGGGCAGGTTTACCCGCTGGTCTGCCATGGGACAGACCCCACGCACAGGGATGGCCCATCCCTCGTGTTAACGGACATTGCCGGGATCAGAGGAGCGCATTGGGTATCGAAGCCTTATGGGCGTGCATGTGCTGACGATGTAGGGTAGGAAGCTTCTCACTCGCTACCTCTGGGTGTCGGGACTCTATATTTCGTCCACCACACGCATTTGCGCGGCAATCGCCGTGGAATTGCGGTCGAGCGTTATGTGGGTATACAATTTGAATGCAGAGATCAGTACTGGTTTCGGTGCAAGCGGCTGAAGGTGCTGGAAGGTGAGAATGCCAAGCTGAAGAAACTGCTGGCTGAGCAAACGCTGGACTCGCCACACTCGCGAGCTTCTTGCAATAAAATGCGCACCCCCACCTCCGCTTCTGCCCTCGGCAGCTTCCAAAGCAGGTGGAATCTGCCATCCACTTCTATTTCGGCCGGGCAGTCGGCCTTGCATCGACAGCGTGCCAAGTTCGCTCCAGCGCCGGCTGATATGTTAGCGCGGTGGGCTTTGTATGTCCGATCATCGGGCCCTTGCCAATGCAGCCCCAACGTTTGATGATGGGGCGGCGGGGTTTCTTCCAACAATCGCTTAGCTGACAATAACTACCGGCCATGGTAAGTTTTCGTATTCGTACGTGGAGCGGGCTCGACGCAGATGACTAGGTTCACAGTTGGTGGCAGTCACATAGATATCGCAGCATCTCTCCAAGATCATGGGGAGACCAGGCAGGAAAGTGCCTGGAAAGACGGTGCCTGGATTACCGTCCGTACGATGGGACCAATCGAAGGCCTCCGCGTCCATACCGGTGGTAAACGAATTGACGAGCGCAAGGAAAATCCTTCCGAAGCAGTAGGAAGATGGCTGCTTGTTGGTGATGTGATTCACACGTCGTCGCAGATCGTGTGTGGTCGCGCTCTACCAGGGCTCTTTACGAAAGTATCTAGCGTCACGATCCTGGCCGGTACAACTATCAACATTGGCATATGCGGACCGCTATTCGGCTTCCCCGGAGGGGGATGGCAGGCAGAGTACGTGCTCGGCCCACCGATGAGGATCGAAAACCTTCCGAATGTATGGTCGAACCGAGCGGGATCCGCATAAGTGACGATGGGGCAGTGGGATCAATGAATCTTGGTGTAAAATCCACTGAAGAAGCCAGCCGGGGGGCTATCTCTACTAGTTTTGGAGATATCGTAATCCGGCAATACCTCCGGAGGAAGCTCAACAAGGCCATTAGCTGGGTCTAGAAAAACTAATTCAGAGCCGGAAATGCCGACTCAAACAACTTGGTGGGCACCCGCCCCTTTTTTTCGCCATTTCACGTTCGCTATGACCGGAGAAGCGCGTGTCGCTTCCAAAAGGATGGCTTTGATTTGCACCGTCGACACCTGTGTCGATGTCGCCGTTAGCCCCTCCGCAGATAAAATATCTCCAATCTGCTTCATGGAGAGATTGCCGACACCCGCAAAAACATCCAAATACTTGGATCCTGTCTCAGTCAGCTTTGTAACATACTTTTGCTCGCCGCCACTCACACTGCGAAGCCTTTTCAAAGATACAGCCATGTATAACGCCGCGGCTGCGCAAGACGAATTCCTCTCTTGCATCCACACAACCCAAAGCTTGCCGCTTCTATCGGAAAAACTTCTTTCTGCCAAGATATTGCTCTTCGAATTTCTGCGATATCGAATGGTATCCCCTTTTAGATTAAAGTCTAGATGATGGACGGTGATGTTAGGCCGAAGCCTGCTTAGCGTTCTCTGCCTCGACGGATGCCTTGATCTCGTCAGCCAGTTCGGCCAGTTCCGACGAGCGAACCTGTGTGGGGTTATCGTAGGCTTAGGATAAGCACTGACCCGTCATCGTAAACTAAGGCTGGCTGCACGATGACATGGGACACCGGCAGGCGGCGTTCCCTCAGTCTAGTCATAAAGTCTGATGCGGATCGGCTTGGCCTCGGCCTCGAAGACGGTCTTACGGTCTGCTCATAAACCAAGGGAAATATGATGACGCAGCGAAATAAATGAACGTCCTGATGGCAAGCCACGTGTGCGGACTCTCGGCACGGTCCGTCTGTCATACGCAGATCTGATGGACGGGCTCTACGCCATCTGTAGAGAAGACTTGAACCGCCCCAGATTTACCGGAGACCCTAACTCGTGAGAAGTAGGGTCTATGATAAGCAAGACGACGAACAAATTCTCTCCTGAAGTCCGAGCCCGCCGTCCGGATGGTGGCGGAACATGAAGCCGAGCATCGCTCGCGCTGGGCAGCAGTATCTTCCATAGCTGCGAACATCGGCTGCTCGGCACATTTGCTCGATGAATGGGTGAAGAAGGATGAGGTGGACAGTGGCAAACGTGCTGGTCTGCCGAGCGATGTCTCGGAGAAGATGAATGCTCTTGAGCGGGAGAACCGCGAGCTACGTCAGGCCAACGAGATTCTACGGAAAGCGTCGGCATATTTTGCCCAGGCGGAGCTCGACCGCCCCAGCTATACTCTTCTGTCGCGGTTGCAAGCCTGAAGCGCGCTTTTTTTCAACCGCCGATCAGAACGTTTGGCATTCCAGCTATGATCGTTCCCCCGTGTGACGTGGCATCGCCCAACCGTGCCGCGGGCTGGTTGCCGATAAAGACGGTCGAGGAACCCTGTGCAATCGCATCCGGCGGCCCGACGCAGACGCACAGATCACCTACGCGGGCGGCAGGCTGATTGCCGATCAAAACCGGCGGATAACAGGGCGGCATGATCGGACCGCCAAGATGGGGAACAGGGGGAACGCCGGGCGTCACCATCGGACATATGTGCATATCGCCAAGGCGGGCAGCTGGCTTCGTCATGTCATGCCTCCGGAGGTTGTCTCAGTCGCATGTTATTCTCGTTGGAATTCGGATCTGTCGTCACAATTTATAGGACCGGCTATAGCGCTCGGCATGCGGGCCGGCCACGGGATCCGGTTCGTTGCTCGGCACTTCGGATCCGGTCAGCGGTGACCCTCCACAGTTCAGCATGACCATCGTGCCTTGTATCTGGATGCCTGCCGGACTGATGGTGATGAAATTGCCACCTGCCTGCAGGCAGATCGTTGCGCCGCTCTCGATCACCACCGATGTCCCGGATTTAATATAGACACTTGCCCCTGCTTCGAAATGCTGAGCCATACCGGCTTCGACGCGATAGCTTGAACCGACCGAAAGTACGTCATTGCCGGAGACTTTGCTCGTCCTCGCACCGATGACGCTCAAATGTTCAGAGCCCTTGATCGCCTGACGTCGCGAGCCTCCGATTTCGAGGTCCTTGTCTTTCGCAATTTTCTCGGAATCGGACGCACCGATCTGGGTATCGCGATTGAAACTGACCGATCTCGTCTCGTCTTCCTCGATGACCGTATTTAGATATTTCTGGGCATGTACCCAGATCTCCTCTTCGCCACTTTCGTCTTCGAATCGTATTTCATTGAAGCCACCGCCTTTGTGGCTGGCGGACTTGAAAATCGATCGGGTCTTATAGTCGGGGAGCTGATTGGGGGGCATGTTGTCGGCGTTGTAGAGGCACCCCGTCACGAGCGGTTTGTCGGGGTCGCCGTCGAGAAATTCGACGATTACTTCCATACCAATGCGCGGAATAACCATGCCGCCCCATTTCGCTGAGGCCCAGCTCTGGCCGACTCTGCACCGCATCGATTGATCATTCTGCCTGTCCCAGTAGAAGCGAACGAGGATCCTGCCATACTCGTCGCAATCGATCTCCTCTCCATCTTTTCCCACCACAAGTGCAGTTTGCGGGCCGTAGATCGATGGCTTTCGTGTGACCTGCTGCGGCTTGAAGGGTACGTCGCTCGATAAAAGCTCGTATCGCCCTTCATAGGTTGTCTCACCCATCCCCGTCGCTCCTGACCGATAGCTTTGCGAGGTGAAACTATGGGAAGCCTGGAGAACGACATACTCGCCGCACTGACTTGGGGCCGGATGATCGGTCATCGTCACGGATAAGCCGGGCATTAAGGTGATACAGTTTCCCGATGCTATGCACCGTTTGTCCAACGCGTCCTTCGCTTGCATGCGTAAAGACGCCAGCAGGTTGCCATCGCCTTGTTTGTCAAAGCGCCCCGGGTAGTGGTAGAGTTCCTGATCGCAGTGCTCGTAGCTGCCTATTCCAAACCGCTCACCCTGCATCTTGGCACGCGGTGTCTTGAAGTTGTAATCCCGCACGGTGATTTTCCCGGAACGAAACTGCCGGGTTGGAGTCCAGTGATCAAAACTTTCTTCAAGGCGCCTGTCATGGCCCGCTAGAGACCGGTAAGGGCGGCTGCTGCCTGTAACGGGCTCGAAGCCGCTATTGTCGTTCACCAGGACTAACTTGTGCGCATTTTCCTCGTGCTCAAAAAAATAGGTGATCCCAAACTCCTCCAAGAGGCGTGAGACAAAGGCAAAATCCGTCTCGTTGTATTGGACACAATATTCCATGACCGGAAAATCACCGCTGGTGCGATCGTCGAATGACGCAAAGCTATGACGACCAAATACTTCCTTGACGATGGAGC
>NZ_JBFUAY010000152.1:0-11484 GCF_056406015.1 Rhizobium sp. P1_E1
ATGCGGCAGAGGCCGGCGTGCAATTCGTCTTCAGCGCCCAGCGGGAAGTCGACCCCGCCACCGTGGCCCAGCGGCTGCATGATTTCGTGCAGGCCCATCCCGGGTCGGTCGTCGGCATCGAAGGCCCGAACGAAGTCAACAACTGGCCGGTCAGCTATCACGGCCTGAGCGGGCAGGCAGCAGCGGTCGCCTATCAGAAGGACCTCTCAGCCGCCGTCAACGCCGATCCCTTGTTGAAAAATATCCCGGTCCTCGGCTTTACCGGATATACCGTCGCTTCCGCATCGGACTACACGACGATCCATACCTATGCGAAGGATGGCGACCAGCCGTACTCGTGGCTTTCCCGAGAAGCCGGCGTTCAGCGCGCTGCCGATCCGGGCAAGCCCCTGGCAATCACCGAGACCGGTTACCACACCTCGCTGACTGCCGACACCAATGGCGGCTGGGAGGGCGTCAGTGAAGCGACGCAGGCAAAGCTCCTGCTCAACACGCTGATGGACGGCGCCGCACTCGGATCGAAAAATACATTCGTCTACGAGCTGCTGGACGCCTATTCCGATCCTCAGGGCACCAATCAGGAAAAGCATTTCGGCCTTTTTCATCTCGACTATTCGGCCAAGCCGGCTGCGACGGCGATCCATAATCTAACGGAAATCCTTGCGGACGACGGCGCTCAGAAGGCAAGTTTCAGCGCGGGGGCCCTCAATTATTCGATCGACGGCATGCCGTCCTCGGCCCGCAGCCTGCTGACGGAGAAATCGGACGGAAGCTACCAGATCATCATCTGGAACGAGCCCGATATCTGGAACCAGTCCACCGACACGGCCATCCAGGCCGCGACGACAGGCGTCAAGGTCAATCTCGGCGCATCCTTCGGCTCCGTGAAGGTCTTCGACCCTCTGACCGGAACGACGGCGATCAAAAGCCTCAGCAACGTCTCGTCCCTGACGCTTGACGTCGTCGACCATCCCCTCATCATCGACATCGGAGGCGGCAGTGCCAGCACGCCGCCGGCAACCAACCATATCTATGGCGGCACCGGCAACGACATATTCACCGTGAGCAACCCCGCGCAAATCGTCGACGAAAGCCGGGGTGGCGGGACGGATACCGTCATGTCGTCGATCAGCTTCAGCCTCAAGGATACGACGCACACGATCGGAAACGTCGAGAACCTGACGCTGACCGGCACGGCCAATCTGAACGGCACGGGAAATGGCCTGGCAAACACTCTCGTCGGTAATTCCGGCAACAATATTCTCGACGGAAGCACCGGCGCGGACCATATGTCGGGGCGCGCCGGCAACGATACCTATGTGGTCGACAATGCCGGCGATTTTGCCGATGAGACAGGCGGGGCCGGCAAGGACACCGTCAAGGCTTCGACCTCGTTCAACCTGGCCGACCAGAAGCACACCGCCGGAACGATCGAAAATCTCGCCTTGACCGGCACGGCCAATCTCAGCGCGACAGGCAACAACACGGCCAACGTGCTCACCGGCAACGACGGAAGCAACACGATCAATGGCGGCAAAGGCGCCGACCAGCTGACCGGCGGCCTCGGCAATGACAAGCTGTTCGGGAAAGGCGGTGCAGACACGCTCACCGGTGGCGGAGGAGGCGATACCTTCGTCTTCGATGTGAAGCCCGACAATGTCAGCGTCGACAAGATCCGGGATTTTTCCTCCGCGGCGGGCGACAAGCTGATGCTCGATCATTCGATTTTCGCCGCGCTCAGCCTATCCGGATTTTCGGATGAGAATTTCGTGCTGGGAACGAAAGCGCTGGAGGCTGATGACAAGCTGATCTACGATCAGGCGAGCGGCATTCTATCCTTTGACGCAGATGGAAGCGCAGCGGGCGCGGCAATCCATGTCGCGGATCTCGATAATTCCGCAGCACTTCACTTCAAAGACATCCTGCTTGTCTGACCCGGTCGGCCCGTCGCCTTTCAGGCGGCGGGCCTACAGCGTCACGGGCAGTCGCGCCTCCTCCTCTTGCCGGAGCCGAAATCCCGGCCACATTCTCCGTTGACGCCACTCGTGCAGCTCAGGAGAAGCCTTTGCCCTGGATCGCCTATATCGCCCATCTCATCGCCGCGGCATTTCTGACCAACGGCGTCCCACATTTCGTCAACGGCGTCAGTGGCAGGCCGTTCCGCATCCCATTCGTGCAAGGGGCAAAGCTTGGCTCGCCGACGGCCAATGTCATCTGGGGCTGGGCGAATTTCCTCGTCGCCTTCCTGCTCTTTGCCAATGTCGGGCCGCTCTATATCGGCACGCCGGGCGATACGATCTTCGTGGCGGTCGGCATGCTCGTCACCGGAATTCTGCTCGCCCGCATTTTCGGGGGCGACGCCAGATAGTAACTTGCATGATGATAGTCACTGCTATAATGACAGCAGCCATGCAGCGAACAAGCTTCAGCGATTTCAAATGCCCGGCGGCGCGCGCGCTCGACAGCGTCGGCGACTGGTGGAGCATGCTGATCCTGCGTGACGCCTTCCAGGGGCTTTCGCGCTTCGACGAATTCCAGAAAAGCCTCGGCGTGGCGCCGAACATCCTGACGCGGCGGCTCAAACATCTGACGGAAAAGGGGGTGTTCGAACGGCGGCTCTACCATCAGCGCCCTGCCCGCTACGAATATCTGCTCACGGACAAGGGCCGTGATTTCTTTCCTGTTCTGATGACGCTGTTTTCCTGGGGAAGCCGGCACATCCCCGCAGTGGACCTCGCCTTTCTCTTGGGCGATGCCGCTTCCGGCAGAGAGCGCGAGACGATGCTGGTCGATGCGCGGACCGGCGAACAAATGACACCCGAAAACACCAGCCTGCTTGCGGGCCCCGCCGCCGATGATGAAGTGCACGAGCGGATCGCCCGCATGCGCGCCTGGTATCTCGGCATCGACGCCTGATGCATCATTTCATCCTCAAAATCGGAAGCGATTTGCGGATGAAATGATGCATTAATTCAAAAAGTTACAGCGTCCTTTGCGCGTCTGAAAGACGCGTGGCGCTGTCGGAGGAAAATACAATGGATCGCATCGTTGTCACCGGCATGGGACTTGTCTCGCCACTCGGGACCGGCGTCGAGCCCGCCTGGAAGCGCCTTCTCGACGGCGGATCCGGGCTGAGGGTGCTGGCGGAGGATATCGTCGGCGAACTCTCGGCCAAGGTGGGTGGTATCGTTCCTAGCATCGCTGAAGATGCAGACGCTGGTTTCGATCCCGACCGTTACATCACGCCGAAGGACCAGAAGAAGATGGACCGCTTCATCCACTTCGCCATGGCGGCGACGGAAGAAGCGGTAAAGCAGGCAGGCTGGATGCCGACCGACGAAGGCGAGCGCGAACGCACGGCAACGATCATCGCGTCGGGCGTCGGCGGCTTTCCGGCGATCGCCGAAGCGGTGCGGATCGGCGAAACGCGCGGCGTGCGGCGGCTGTCGCCCTTTACGGTGCCGTCCTTCCTCGTCACCCTTGCCGCCGGCCAGGTCAGCATCCGCTACGGCTTCAAGGGGCCGCTCGGCGCTCCGGTGACGGCGTGTGCGGCCAGCGTCCAGGCGATCGGCGATGCGGCGCGGCTGATCCGCTCCGGCGAAGCGGATGTGGCGATCTGCGGCGGTGCCGAGGCCTGCATCGACAAGGTGAGCCTCGGTGGCTTTGCCGCTGCGCGTGCGCTTTCTACCGGTTTCAACGAGACGCCGGAGCTGGCGTCACGCCCCTTCGACACGGCGCGCGACGGTTTCGTCATGGGCGAAGGCGCCGGCATCCTGGTCATCGAGACGCTGGAGCATGCGCTTGCCCGCGGCGCGACGCCACTCGCCGAACTCGTCGGCTACGGCACGGCGGCGGATGCCTATCACATGACCTCAGGCCCCGAAGACGGCAACGGCGCCCGCCGCGCGATGGAGGCAGCACTCAAGCAGGCGAAGATCCCGGCTTCGGAGGTCAGGCATCTGAACGCACATGCGACCTCGACACCGGTCGGTGACAGGGGCGAGATCGCGGCGATCGGCACGGTGTTCGGCCGCAATGGCGGCATTGCCGTCAGCGCGACGAAATCGGCGACCGGCCACCTGCTTGGCGCCGCCGGCGGGCTGGAAGCGATCTTCACCATCCTTGCGCTGCGCGACCAGATCGCGCCGCCGACCCGCAACCTGGAACATGCGGATCCGGCCGCCGACGGCATCGATATCGTCGGCAAGACAGCGCGGCCGCTGGCGATGGACTACGCGATAACCAACGGTTTCGGCTTCGGCGGGGTGAATGCCAGCGCCCTCTTCCGGCGCTGGTCGTAAAGTCCGCTTTTCTTGCGCCAGAAATCGCCTACACTTCTGCCCGTCGGGGGATCGTTTCCCTGACGGAGCCGGAGATCAATCCATGCGCGCCTTCTTCGCAGTTCTCATCCTGTGTGCCGCATCCGCCCTCTCCCCCGTATCGGCCCGCGCCGAAGATCCGATCGACACGACGCGGACGATGATCGAGGAACAGATCAAGGCCTTCCTCAAGGACGATGCCGAGACCGCCTATTCCTTCGCCGCCCCCGGCATCAAGGCGATGTATCCCGACAAGAACCTGTTCTTCGCCATGGTGAAGAAGAGCTACGAGCCGGTCTATCATCCCGGCAACTACGCCTTCGGGCGCAGCCGCTCGATCGACGACGGCGCGCTGATCTATCACGAGGTGCTGATCTCAGGCCGCGACGGCAAGGACTGGACGGCAATTTACCAGATCATGCGCCAGCCGGACGGCAGCTACAGGATCAACGGCGTGCAGATCGTGCCGGATGCGGACAGCAAGGGTATCTAAACGGGTTGGAGATCACCCCTCGCCCATTCCTCCTGAGTTTCCACCATGAAATCGGCGAAGCGGCCTTCGGCGATCGCTTTGCGGATGCCCTGCATCAGTTCCTGGTAATAGGCGAGATTGTGCCAGGAGAGCAGCATGCCGCCGAGCGCTTCGTTGGAGCGCACGAGATGGTGCAGATAGGCACGTGAATAATCGCGCGATGCCGGGCAGTTCGACTGTTCGTCGAGCGGGCGCATATCCTCGGCATGGCGGGCATTGCGGATATTGACCTTGCCGCGCCGGGTAAAAGCCAGGCCATGGCGGCCGGAGCGGGTCGGCATGACGCAGTCGAACATGTCGATGCCACGCGCAACCGATTTCAGGATATCGTCAGGCGTACCGACGCCCATGAGGTAACGCGGCTTTTCGCTGGGGAGTACCGGCAGTGTCGTCTCCAGCATCTGCAGCATGACGTCCTGCGGCTCGCCGACGGCAAGGCCGCCGATCGCATAGCCCTTGAGGTCGAGCTTGCTCAACGCCTCGGCCGAGCGGATGCGCAGTGCGGGAATGTCGCCGCCCTGGACGATGCCGAACATCGCCTTGCCGGGCTGCTCGCCGAAGGCGACCCTGCAGCGTTCGGCCCAGCGCAGCGACATTTCCATGGCGCGCTCGATCTCTTTCGGCTCGGCCGGCAGCGCCACGCATTCATCGAGCTGCATCTGGATATCGGAACCGAGCAACCCCTGAATTTCTATGGAGCGCTCTGGCGACATGTGATGCAGGCTGCCGTCGACATGCGACTTGAAGGTGACGCCCTGTTCGTCGAGCTTGCGTAGGCCCGACAGCGACATGACCTGGAAACCGCCAGAGTCCGTCAGGATCGGATGTTCCCAGCGAATGAGCTTATGCAGGCCGCCAAGGCGGGCGACGCGCTCGGCCGTCGGGCGCAGCATCAGGTGATAGGTATTGCCGAGAATGATGTCGGCGCCGGTCTCGCGCACCTGGTCGAGATACATGGCCTTAACAGTGCCGACAGTGCCGACCGGCATGAAGGCCGGCGTGCGGATCTCGCCGCGCGGCATAGAGATTTGGCCAAGGCGGGCGCCGGCATCGGTTTTCTTCAGGGTGAATTGGAAGGTCTCGGTCATCTAGTCTTTCCGGAAGAGAAGGCTGGCATCGCCATAGGAATAGAAGCGGTAGCCTGTCTGGATGGCGTGGTCATAGGCGGCGCGCATGGTATCGAGGCCTGAAAAGGCTGAGACCAGCATGAAGAGCGTCGAGCGCGGCAGGTGGAAATTGGTCATCAGCATGTCGACGGCCTTGAAGCGGTAACCCGGCGTGATGAAGATGCCCGTGGCGCCACTCCAGGCGCGAATTTCGCCGCTCTCTTCCGCTGCACTTTCGATGAGACGCAGCGAGGTCGTGCCGACGCAGACGATGCGCCCGCCGTTCGCCTTGACGGCGTTCAGCCGTGCAGCCGTCGYAGCGCTGACGGTACCGCTTTCCAGATGCATGCGGTGATCGGCGGTATCATCAGCCTTGACGGGCAGGAAGGTGCCGGCGCCGACATGCAGCGTGACGAAATGGCGTTCGATGCCGGCCCTATCAAGCGCCTCGAACAGGCCAGGCGTGAAGTGCAGGCCGGCGGTGGGTGCAGCAACGGCGCCCTCCTCGCGGGCATAGATCGTCTGATAGTCCGCACGGTCACGCTCGTCCTCGGGGCGCTTGGCGGCGATATAAGGCGGCAGCGGGATATGGCCGACGGCGGCGATCGCCTCGTCGAGCGCCGGGCCGGAGAGATCGAACAGCAGCGTCACTTCGCCAGCCTCGCCCTTCTCCTCGACGGTGGCATCGAGCGAGCCGAGAAAGCAGCTTTCGCCGGAATGGCCGAAGGAGATGCGGTCGTCCTGTTTAATGCGCTTGCCCGGCCTGGCGAAGGCCTTCCAGCGGTTGGGGCCGATGCGCATGTGCAGCGTGGCAGACACCTGCTGGCCACCGGCGCCGTCGCGATGGCGGATACCCTCGAGCTGGGCGGGAATGACCTTGGTGTCGTTGAAGACCAGCGCGTCGCCAGCCTGCAGGAAGGACGTGAGATCGCCGACGCGATGATCCGACAGGTGGCTTTCCGCATTCGGATCGACGACGAGCAGGCGCGCGCTGTCGCGCGGCTCGGCGGGCCGTAACGCAATGCGTTCATCCGGCAGATCGAAGTCGAAAAGGTCTACGCGCATAACGGCACTTTCAGGCAAAGCGAAACCCGCCCCCGCGCGGTTAACACGCAAGGGCGGGTTTCAGCAGAAATCACAATCAGACGTCGGCGGCAACCCGCATGGAGACGATCGAATCCGGATCGGAAACCGGCTCGCCGCGCTTGATCTTGTCGACGTTGTCCATGCCTTCGATGACCTGACCCCAGACAGAATACTGCTTGTTCAGCCAGGGCGCGTCAGTGAAKCAGATGAAGAACTGCGAATTGGCCGAGTTCGGGTTCTGCGAACGGGCCATCGAGCAGGTGCCGCGCGTATGCGTGGTCGCGGAGAATTCGGCCTTCAGATCCGGCTTCGACGAGCCGCCCATGCCGGCGCGGCCGGGATTGAAGGTTTCCGAGCCCTTCTTGCCGAATTCGACGTCGCCCGTCTGGGCCATGAAATCCTGGATGACGCGGTGGAAGACGACGCCGTCATAGGCCTTCTCGCGGGCGAGTTCCTTGATGCGGGCGACATGCTCCGGGGCGACCTGCGGCAAAAGCTGAATGACAACCTTGCCCTTGGTGGTTTCCAGAATGACGGTGTTTTCGGGATCCTTGATCTCGGCCATTATCTTCTCCTCTAGTTTTCTCTCTTAACTTACTTCTTGCCCAGGGTGACCTGGATCATCCGGTCTGGGCTTTTGACTTCGCCGTTCTGGCCTTCGCCGCGCTTGATCTTGTCGACGTTCTCCATGCCGGAGACGACCTTGCCGACGACGGTGTACTGGCCGTTCAGGAAAGAGCCGTCGGCGAACATGATGAAGAACTGCGAATTGGCGGAATTCGGATCCTGCGAACGGGCCATGCCGACCGTGCCGCGCACGAACGGGGTCTTGGAGAATTCAGCCGGAATATCCGGCAGGTCGGAAGAGCCGGTGCCGGCAAGGCTCGCATCGAAGCCCTTTTCCATGTTGCCGTATTTGACGTCGCCGGTCTGAGCCATGAAGCCGTCAATGACGCGGTGGAAGGCGACGTTGTCATATTCGCCCTTCTTTACCAGCGCCTCGATCTGGGCGACATGCTTCGGCGCAACCTCAGGCATGAGCTGGATGACGACAGGGCCGTTCTTCAGCTGGACGGTGAGATAATGATCGGACGACTGGGCGAAGGCATCCCCCGCGAAGGAAGCGAGATACAACACGCCGGCAAATGCGAGATAGAAGAGTTTCATATGAGCTCCATTGCGGCGGGGTCCGCCTGGTCTTTGCGCTTGCTAGTCTTTGTTCTTACTAGTTTGGGCGCTTGGATGTGAGGGCTTGCAAGACGGCGGCCGGCACGAAAGCGCTGACATCGCCGCCCATGGCGGCGATCTGGCGGACCAATGTGGCGGTAATGGGCCGCGAGGCCGTACCCGCCGGCAAAAAAATCGTCTGGAGATCGGGCGCCATCGTCCGGTTCATACCGGCCATCTGCATTTCGTAATCAAGGTCGGTGCCGTCGCGAAGACCGCGGATCAACAGCGTGGCGCCATGGGTGCGAGCGGCATCGACGACCAGATTGTCGAAGGCGACGACGGTGATATCGCCGGCCTTGCCGGGCAGCGCTTGCGCCAGAGAACGGCGGATCAACTCGGCTCTCTCTTCGAAGGAGAAGAGCGGCGCCTTGCCGGGATGGATGCCGATCGCGACGATCACCTTTTCGGCAACGTTCAGCGCCTGGACCAGAACATCCACATGCCCATTGGTGATCGGGTCGAAGGACCCCGGATAGAAAGCTGTCGTCATGTGGCCCGACCGTTGGTTTGACGCCTTTTGTCACGGATGACGCCTTCTCGCAAGTGATTTGCCCAGCTCCGGCTAGAGCGCCGCGCGTCTTTTCAGACACGGAAAGGACGTTACGCGTCGGGCGGTTAAACGGCGGATGAATGGCCCGTTCAAGGCCGTTTCAGATGCGATCTGCTTAATTCTTGTCATTCACGCAGCCGATGCCATTCCGGCATCAGGCGCTCCCCGAAAGACCAGGTCCCATGCTGATCGTGCTCGTTGCAGTTGCCGTCGTTTTCTCCCTCGCCGCCGAGATGGCCTATGGCTATTTCGCCGATCGATACGAGGTGAACTGGGTGCGGCCAGAGCTTGCCGAACATGCGGCAATCGTGCGCGCCCAAGGCCGGCTGCGCGAAAACGGACTTCGAATCTGAACGCCAGATGAACGAGACATTCAAGGAGGCTTCAGATCGCCATTGGTAAACACCCCACAACATCCGGCGGAACCATTTTCAAACGGATGCGTTCATTCAACCGACCCCATAGATGCGATTAGCGCGGCAGGAAGGACTAAAGATGCCCGGTAAGATTACGATGATTAACGTGCTCTGGATGGTAATGGTCACGGGCATGCTGACCGCAACTGTCGCTCTCTATGATCAGAAGGTCGATACGTCCAAGGTTTATGGTCCCTATGCTTCGGCCCGCACGGCCGTGCTGGGCCAGTACTGAGGGGCGAGAACGCAACTCCCCAGGAAAGGAATGCCTATGTTCACGATCTTGACAGTGCTCACCGCCCTCATCAGCGTCATGTTCATCGTGTCTGTGGCCTCTACGATTTCAGCGCTCCGGCGCGAAGGCGAAGAGGTGAAAGCTCTGAACGAAAAACATAGAGCGTTCTGACGTTCCTTCTCTCCTCTTCCCACCCTTGAGCGGCACCCCTTCCGTCGCCAGGGCCATTCAAAGCCGGATGCACCCAGCGTCCGGCTTTTTTCTTTGGGCGTGATCTCAATCCGCCTCGGATTTGAGAAAAAGGGCGTCTGAAAAGAAAAGGGCGGCTCGAAGCCGCCCCGTTCACCTGATCATTCCTCGGCTGGCCCGGCCGGATCGCCATCGGCAATCGGCGTCTCGTCGCCGCCACCTTCGTCGGCAGCACCTTCCTCGATAACAGCAGCAGTGCCTTCGGCGACCTCGACAGTCTCTTCCGTCTCATCCTCCTCCGGCTCGCTGATGCGTTCGACCGAGACGACCTTTTCGTCCTTGGCCGTCGAGAAGATGGTGACGCCCTTGGTGGCGCGGCTGGCGATGCGGATACCGCCGACCGGCACGCGGATCAGCTGGCCGCCATCGGAGACCAGCATGATCTGGTCGCCGTCATCGACCGGGAAAGCCGCGACCAGTTCGCCGATCTCGCCTGTTTTCGACGTATCGGTGGCGCGGATACCCTTGCCGCCGCGGCCGGAGATGCGGAAGTCGTAGGAGGACGAACGCTTGCCGAAGCCCTTTTCGGAGACGGTCAGGACGAACTGCTCCAGCTGCTTCAGCTCTTCGTAACGCTCGTCGCTCAGCTGTCCCTCCTCGGTGACTTCCTCGCCAACCAACGCGATCTCCTCGGCCTCGCCCGTCGTCAGGCGGCGGTCGTTGGCGGCGCGCTTCAGATAGGCGGCGCGTTCCCACGGCTCGGCGTTGACATGGCGCACGATGGTCATCGAGATGATGCGGTCACCGCCGGCAAGCGTGATGCCGCGCACGCCGATCGAGTTGCGGCCGGCAAAGACCCGGACGTCGTCGACGGAAAAGCGGATGCACTGGCCGAGCGCCGTCGTCAGCAACACGTCGTCATCTTCGGTGCAGGTCTCGACAGAGAGGATTTCGTCGCCCTCCTCCTCGAGCTTCATGGCGATCTTGCCGTTGCGGTTGACCTGGACGAAGTCCGACAGCTTGTTGCGGCGAACCGTGCCGCGCGTCGTCGAGAACATGACGTCGAGATTGTCCCAGCTCGTCTCGTCCTCGGGCAATGGCAGGATCGTGGTGATACGCTCGCCGGGTGCGAGCGGCAGCATGTTGATCAGCGCCTTGCCGCGCGAGGTCGGCGTGCCGATCGGCAGGCGCCAGACCTTCTCCTTGTAGACGATTCCGCGCGACGAGAAGAACAGAACCGGCGTATGGGTGTTGACGACGAATAGCCGGCTAACAAAATCTTCGTCGCGGGTGGTCATGCCGGAGCGACCTTTGCCGCCACGGCGCTGGGCGCGATAAGTGGTGAGCGGCACGCGCTTGATGTAACCGAGATGCGAGACGGTGACGACCATGTCTTCGCGGGCGATCAGATCCTCGTCGTCCATTTCAAGGCCGCCATCGACGATCTCGGTGCGGCGCGGCGTGCCGAACTCGTCCCGGACGGCGAGAAGTTCGTCCTTGACGATGGTCTGGATGCGGACGCGCGACGAGAGAATATCGAGGTAATCCTTGATTTCCTCGCCGATCTTATTGAGTTCGTCGCCGATTTCGTCGCGGCCAAGGGCCGTCAGGCGGGCAAGGCGCAGTTCGAGGATAGCGCGGGCCTGCTCTTCGGAGAGGTTGTAAGTCAGGTCGTCATTGATGCGATGGCGCGGATCGTCGATCAGGCGGATCAGGCTTTCGACATCTGCCGCCGGCCAGCGGCGGGTCATCAATTCTTCGCGGGCCGACTGCGGATCGGGCGCCTGGCGGATGACGCGGATGACCTCGTCGATATTGGCG
>NZ_JBFUAY010000153.1:0-11308 GCF_056406015.1 Rhizobium sp. P1_E1
ATGCGGTGCTGCTGAACACTGGCGAGCAGACCGTTGCGGCAGGACCGGCGAGTTTCATCATCAACACCATGCCCGTCTTCACCGCCCTGATCGCCACATTTGCGCTTGGCGAGCGTTTCGGCCGCTGGGGCTGGGCGGGGACCGCGGTTTCCTTCGGGGGCGTGGCGCTGATTGCGGTCGCCTCCGACGACGGTTTCAAGCTCGATCCGAATGCCATCCTCATCCTGGGCGCAGCGCTTTGCTCGGCGATTGCCAGCGTGCTGCAGAAGCCGCTGCTCGGGCGGCTGCCGGCGCTTGCCGTCACCGCCTGGATCCTACTCATCGGTTCCGTGCCGCTGGTTCCGGCCGTTCCGGCGACGATCCAGGCGCTGGCCGCCGCACCGGCGGAGGTGAACTGGGGCGTTGCCTATCTCGTCATCTTCCCCACAGCGATCGGCTACCTCACCTGGGCGATCGCGCTGAAGCGGCTGACGGCCGCCCGCGCTTCGAATTTCCTCTATGGCGTTCCGCCGGTCGCCACGCTGATCGGTTTCGTCTGGCTGGGCGAAACGCCGACGGCGCTCGGCGCAATCGGTGGCGTCATGGCAATCCTCGGCGTGCTGGTCGTCAACGTGATGCGGAAGCGGTAGCGTCAAATTCGGGCTGTGAAGGCGGCCTGGCAACAGTTAGGCATTGCGCCGCCGTTCGCTTTCTTTAAAACGAAAGCAGATCGAAAGGCGTCCCATGTTCTTGACCGACCGACAAAGTGAAATCGTCGCGATTGCAAAATCGAGCGGCAGGGTTCTGGTCGAGGAGCTCGCCTCCCGCTTTTCGGTGACGCCGCAGACAATCCGCAAGGACCTGAACGATCTCTGTGATGCGCAGGTACTGACACGCATCCATGGCGGCGCAACATTTCCGAGCGGGACGGAGAACGTCAAATACGAGGCGCGCCGGCAGATCGCCGCGTCCGAGAAACAGGCAATCGGCATTGCGGCGGTCGAGCTCATCCCGAGCGGTGCCTCGCTGTTCATCAATATCGGAACGACGACCGAGGCGGTGGGTGAGGCGCTCGCCAACCATCACGAGCTGATGGTTATCACCAATAATATCAATGTTGCCAATAGGTTACGTCTTTTTCCCGCAATCGAGGTCGTCATTGCCGGCGGGGTCGTACGCGGTTCGGACGGCGGGATCGTCGGCGAGGCGGCCGTCGATTTCATCCGCCAGTTCAAGGTCGATTACGCTGTGATCGGCGCTTCGGCAATCGACATCGACGGCGCGCTTCTCGATTATGATTTTCGCGAAGTGAAGGTCGCTCAAGCAATCATCGCCAATGCCCGACATGTCATTCTCGTAGCCGATTCGACGAAGTTCGAACGTACCGCGCCGGTCAGGATCGGCCAGCTGTCCCAGGTTCATACCTTCATCACCGATCACTGTCCGGTGCCGTCGATCCGCAATCTCTGCCTGGAAAACAATGTGAAACTGATCGAAACGAATGGCCGATCCCGTTAGACGGAGATCTGCGGAAACATTCGTTTGACATTCGGATCTCTTTCGTTTTAACTGGTGTTACTTTCGCAATTGCGCAAATTTTGTGCGATGCGAAATCGACAGCGGGCTCGGAGGGGGAATTGGGCCGAAATATTCACGACATATTCGTCATCGGGGGCGGCATCAACGGCTGCGGCATCGCGCGCGACGCTGTTGGGCGTGGCTATTCGGTGGCGCTGGCGGAGATGAACGATTTCGCCTCGGGTACCTCGTCGGGCGCCACCAAGCTGATCCATGGCGGCCTGCGTTACCTTGAGCATTACGAGTTTCGTCTGGTGCGTGAATCGCTGATGGAGCGCGAGATCCTCTGGGCGATGGCGCCGCACATCATCTGGCCGCTGCGTTTCGTGTTGCCCTACCACAAGGGCGGGATCCGTCCGGCCTGGCTGATCCGGCTCGGCCTCTTCCTCTACGACCATCTCGGCGGCCGCAAGCTGCTACCGCCGACATCCGTTCTCGACATGCGCAGCGATCCGGCCGGCAAACCGCTGAAAGCGCTTTTTGCCAAGGCCTTCGAATATTCCGACGGCTGGGTCGACGATGCCCGCATGGTGGTACTGAACGCCCGCGACGCCGCCGACAAAGGGGCAACCATCATGCCGCGCACCAAAGTGGTGTCGGCGAGGCGCGAGAATGGCCTGTGGTTGATCGAGACCACCGATACGGTGAGCGGCCGCAATGACAGCCATCAGGCCCGCATGCTGGTCAATGCCGCCGGTCCCTGGGTCGACCATGTCATTCGCTCCGCTTTCGGCCAGAACGAAGCCCATCATGTCCGCCTCGTCCAGGGCAGCCATATCGTCGTGAAGAAGAAATTCGACGATGTGAGAGCCTATTTCTTCCAGAACCCCGATAACCGCATCATCTTCGCCATCCCCTACGAGGGCGACTTCACGCTGATCGGCACCACGGATCGCGATTATACCGCCGATCCGCGGGATGTCCGGATCTCCGAGGAGGAGACCGTCTACCTCTGCAATGCGGCGTCGGAATATTTCAAGGAGCCCGTCAGGCCGGAGGATATCGTCTGGACCTATTCAGCGGTCAGGCCGCTTTATGACGACGGCGCCTCCAAGGCACAGGAGGCGACGCGCGACTATGTACTGAAGCTGGAAGGCGAAGGTGCCGCCGCGCCGCTACTCAACGTCTTCGGCGGTAAACTCACCACTTATCGCCGGCTTTCCGAACACGCGCTGGAGAAGATCGGCGCTGCGATCGGCGTCAAGGGTGCCCCATGGACGGGCAAAAGCCATCTGCCGGGCGGCGACTTCCCGGTTCGGGGCTATGAGGCACAAGTTGACAAGCTGAAGCGGCGTTATCAGTTCCTCGCCGATCAGCATGCCCGCCGCCTGGTGCGCCGCTATGGCACCAGGGCCGAGGCGCTGCTCGGCGATGCCCGCGGCATCGACGATCTCGGACGGCTGTTCGGCGGCGATCTCTACGAGGTCGAGGTTACCTATCTCGTTGAACATGAATGGGCCCGGCACGCCGAAGACGTGCTGTGGAGGAGAACAAAGGATGGTCTGCGCCTTTCGAAGGAGCAGGCTCAGTCACTGGAGGAGTACATGGCTGCCATACCGGCGATGGTCGGATAGGCGGCGTGTGGTCCCCGCTGCGTGGAGGCACGGGAACAGGAATGCTGGAACTGCGGAAGGCCGCAAAGATGGTGGGAGGAGACTATCATATCCACCCGACCGATCTTGCTTTTGAAAGAGGAACGCTGAACGTTCTGCTTGGGCCGACCTTGTCGGGCAAGACCTCGTTGATGCGTCTGATGGCCGGCCTTGATCGGCCGACAACCGGTACGATCCATTTTGATGGTGCTGACGTGACAGGTATGCCTGTCCAGAAGCGCAACATCGCTATGGTCTACCAGCAATTCATCAATTATCCGGCATTGACGGTCTACGAGAATATTGCCTCGCCGCTGCGGATTGCCGGCAAGGATGCCAAGACCATCGATCTGGAGGTGCGCAAGGCTGCCGAACTTCTGAAACTCGGTCCTTATCTCGATCGCACGCCGCTCAACCTCTCGGGCGGCCAGCAGCAGCGCACGGCGCTTGCCCGTGCGCTCGTGAAGAATGCTAGCCTAGTTTTGATGGACGAGCCGCTTGCCAACCTCGACTACAAGCTGCGTGAGGAACTGCGGCAGGAATTGCCGCGGATCTTCGCGCAGTCCGGCGCAATCTTCGTCTATGCCACGACGGAACCTTCCGAAGCCTTGTTGCTGGGCGGCAATACGGCAGCGCTCAGCGAGGGCCGGATCACGCAGTTCGGCCCGACGGTCGAGGTCTATCGCCATCCGCTCGATCTAACGACGGCGAAAACCTTTGCCGATCCGCCGCTGAATTTTATCGATCTGGTCAAATCGGAAGGCAACTTCCTGCGCGATGGCATTCTGATTTTTGCCGTGCCGCCGCATCTTCAGAATGTGCCGAACGGGCCGGCAACCATAGCGTTTCACCCCCATCATCTTGCACCAACCGCCCAGACGGCCGGTTCGGCGCGGCTGACAGCACGGACACAGATTTCGGAGATCACCGGGTCGGAAAGTTTCGTGCATCTGCAATTTGCCGACACCCGCTGGGTGATGCTTGCGCACGGCATCCACAATGTCGACCCGGACACGGATCTCTCCGTTTTCATCGATACGCGCCACCTGATGGCGTTCGGCGCGGACGGCCGGGCGATCACCACTGCCACGCAGAGGGGCTAGGAGAAGATCATGGCACGTATCACCCTCGATCATATTCGACATGCCTATGGGCCGAACCCGAAGAGCGAGAAGGACTACGCTCTCAAGGAAGTGCACCACGAGTGGAACGATGGCGGCGCCTATGCGCTGCTCGGACCTTCAGGCTGCGGAAAGACCTCGCTGCTCAATATCATTTCCGGCCTTATTCAGCCGTCCGAAGGGCGAATTCTCTTCGACGGACAGGATGTTACGAACCTGCCGACRCAGCAGCGAAATATTGCGCAGGTATTCCAGTTTCCGGTCATCTACGACACGATGACCGTCTATGACAATCTGGCTTTCCCCTTGCGCAACCGCGGAGTCGCGGAGCCTGATGTTGATCGTCGTGTCCGTGAAATATTGGAGATGATTGATCTTGCAGACTGGGCCAAGCGTCGCGCGCGCGGTTTGACGGCGGACCAAAAGCAGAAGATTTCGCTCGGCCGCGGCCTCGTGCGCTCGGATGTGAACGCGATTCTCTTCGACGAGCCGCTCACTGTTATCGATCCGCATATGAAATGGGTGCTGCGATCGCAGCTGAAGCGGCTGCATAAGCAGTTCGGTTTTACGATGGTCTATGTCACGCATGACCAGACGGAGGCGCTGACCTTCGCCGACAAAGTCGTGGTGATGTACGATGGCGAGATCGTGCAGATCGGCACGCCGGCCGAGCTTTTCGAGCGTCCGAGCCATACCTTCGTCGGCTACTTCATCGGTTCTCCAGGCATGAACTTCATGCCAGCCAAGGTGGAAGGCCGCACGGTTCGGGTCGGCGAGCACGCTCTGACGCTCGACTATGCGCCAAAGACGTCGGCAGCGGCCAAGGTAGAGCTTGGAATACGGCCCGAGTTTATCCGGGTCGGCCGCGAGGGCATGCCTGTGACGGTGAGCAAGGTGGAAGATATCGGCCGGCAGAAGATCGTCCGCGCGCAGTTTGCCGGCCAGCCGATCGCGATCGTCGTCCCTGAAGACGGGGACATTCCGGCTGATCCCCGGGTGACCTTCGAGCCGTCGGGTATCAGTATCTATGCCGACTCTTGGCGCGCCGGACCGGAGGCTTGATCATGGAAAAAACCTGGAACAACAAAGCGTGGTTTCTGGTCCTGCCGGTCCTCGTGCTGGTGGCATTCTCGGCCGTCATTCCCTTGATGACGGTTGTGAACTATTCCGTTCAGGACACTTTCGGAAACAACCAGTTCTTCTGGAACGGAACGGACTGGTTTACCGAAATCCTGCATTCCGACCGTTTCTGGGCCGCCCTGCAGCGAAATCTAATTTTTTCGTTGATCATTCTCGCTCTTGAGATCCCGCTCGGTATCTTCATTGCGCTCAACATGCCGAAATCGGGCATCGGCGTGCCGGTGTGCCTGGTTCTGATGGCGCTACCACTGCTGATCCCGTGGAACGTTGTCGGCACGATCTGGCAGGTGTTCGGCCGCAACGACATTGGTTTGTTCGGCTATTCCCTCAATGCCATCGGCATCGACTACAACTATGTGCAGGATCCGCTCGACGCCTGGGTGACGATCATCATCATGGACGTCTGGCACTGGACGAGCCTGGTCGTCTTGCTCTGCTATGCAGGCCTCGTTTCCATTCCGGATGCTTTCTATCAGGCAGCCAAGATCGACGGTGCGTCTCGTTGGGCCGTATTCCGCTATATCCAGCTGCCAAAGATGAAACGCGTTCTTCTGATCGCCGTGCTGCTGCGTTTCATGGATAGTTTCATGATCTACACCGAGCCTTTTGTCGTCACGGGCGGCGGTCCCGGCAACGCGACCACTTTCCTGTCGATCGATCYGGTCAAGACCGCCCTCGGACAGTTTGACCTCGGTCCGGCCGCTGCCATGTCGCTGATCTATTTCCTGATCATCCTGCTGCTTTCGTGGGTGTTCTACACCGTCATGACAAGCCACGACGCGGAGAATTGAAATGAGCGCCTCCAACGAAACGACAGCGAGCCGAAAAATCTCAGGCGTTACCAGTGTCGCAAGCGGTCTCTCCTCCGATGAAGTCAGCCATCTGATGCGCCGGCGCGGCGAGGAATCGCGCTGGTGGTGGCTGGTTCCGACGATCTATATCATCGTGCTCCTGCTGCCGATCTATTGGCTCGTCAACATGAGCTTCAAGACCAATGCGGAAATCGTCAATTCTCTGACGCTTTATCCTCATAACCCGACGATCGCCAATTACGTGACGATCTTCACGGAGAAGGCGTGGTATTCCGGCTACATCAATTCAATCACCTATGTCGTGATCAACATGGTGATCTCGGTGGCAGCCGCGCTGCCGGCGGCCTATGCCTTCTCCCGTTATCGGTTCCTTGGTGACAAGCATCTTTTCTTCTGGTTGCTGACGAACCGGATGGCGCCGCCGGCGGTTTTTGCCCTGCCGTTCTTCCAGCTCTACTCAGCCTTTGGACTGATCGATACGCACATTGYCGTGGCATTGGCGCATTGCCTCTTCAACGTGCCGCTGGCGGTCTGGATCCTTGAAGGCTTCATGTCCGGCGTACCGAAGGAAATCGACGAAACGGCCTATATCGATGGCTATTCGTTCCCGCGCTTTTTCCTGAAGATCTTCACGCCGCTGATTGCGAGCGGCATAGGTGTCGCCTGCTTTTTCTGCTTCATGTTCTCTTGGGTCGAGTTGCTGATCGCACGAACGCTGACGACGACCGACGCGAAGCCGATCGCTGCCACCATGACCCGTACCGTCTCCGCATCCGGCATGGATTGGGGCTTGCTCGCCGCCGCGGGTGTTCTGACCTTGATCCCAGGGGCGCTGGTGATCTGGTTTGTGCGCAATTACATCGCCAAGGGCTTCGCCCTGGGGAGGGTTTGATGGGCTTTTCGCTTCCCGATTTTTCATGGATGGCATGGACCTGGCCGACGGCCGCGTTCTTCATCGTTATCGCATTGCTGCTGATCGGCATGGGGGTCTGGGAGTATGCCGTGCCGGGCGGCAACCCGCGGATCGGAATCCTGCGCTTCGAGACGACGCGCGGTGATCGGCTTTTCCTTTCGCTGCTCGGCAGCGCCTTTATCCATCTTGCCTGGCTTGGTCTCGCGGGATCAAGCCTCTGGTGGGCTCTCGCTCTCTCCGTTGTCTACGCCGTCGGCGTATTCCGTTACGTGTGAGGCAAACTGATGCAGATGGCCGGGGTTTTTCTGGCCGCCTGAGACGTGAAGACTGCAATCGCAAAACCCTGGGAGGATATCATGCGAAGGCATTTATTGACGACGACAGCAGCCGTGCTGCTGGCCATGACCGGGTCGGCCTATGCCGGCATGGACGAGGCAAAGACTTTTCTGGATAAAGAGATYGGCGACGTGTCGACGCTCTCTCGCGCCGACCAGGAAAAGGAAATGCAATGGTTCATCGATGCTGCGAAGCCTTTCCAGGGGATGGACATCAAGGTTGTTTCGGAAACCTTGACCACCCACAAGTATGAGTCCGAGGTTCTGGCTCCGGCCTTTACTGCGATTACCGGGATCAAGGTCACGCACGACGTCATTCAAGAGGGTGACGTTGTCGAGAAGATCCAGACACAGATGCAGACCGGACAGAACCTGTATGACGGCTGGGTCAACGACTCCGACTTGATCGGTACCCACTGGCGTTATCAGCAGGTGCGTAACCTGACCGACTGGATGGCCGGCGAAGGCAAGGACGTTACCAACCCCGGCCTCGATATCGACGACTTCATCGGCACCAAGTTCACGACCGCGCCGGACAAGAAGCTCTACCAGCTTCCCGACCAGCAGTTCGCCAACCTCTATTGGTTCCGTTACGACTGGTTCAACGACGAGAAGAACAAGGCCGATTTCAAGGCGAAATACGGCTACGATCTGGGCGTTCCGGTCAACTGGTCGGCCTATGAGGACATTGCCGAATTCTTTACCGGCCGTGACGTCAACGGCAAGAAGGTCTTCGGCCATATGGATTACGGCAAGAAGGACCCGTCGCTCGGTTGGCGCTTCACCGATGCCTGGCTGTCGATGGCTGGCAACGGCGACAAGGGCCTGCCGAACGGTCTTCCGGTCGACGAATGGGGTATCAAGGTCGACGAGAACTCGCGTCCGGTCGGTTCGTGCGTCGCGCGTGGCGGCGATACCAACGGCCCGGCATCGGTCTATTCGATCCAGAAGTATCTCGATTGGTTGAAGGCGTACGCACCGCCGGAAGCTCAGGGCATGACCTTCTCGGAATCCGGTCCGGTGCCGGCACAGGGTAACGTCGCGCAGCAGATCTTCTGGTACACGGCGTTTACCGCAGACATGGTCAAGCCTGGCCTGCCTGTTATGAATGAGGACGGCACGCCGAAATGGCGMATGGCACCGAGCCCACATGGCGTTTACTGGAAAGACGGCATGAAGCTTGGTTATCAGGACGTCGGCTCGTGGACGCTGATGAAATCGACCCCGACGGACCGCGCGAAAGCTGCCTGGCTCTATGCACAGTTCGTGACCTCCAAGACGATCGACGTGAAGAAGAGCCAGCTCGGTCTCACGTTCATCCGCGAATCCACCATTCGCGACAAGAGCTTTACGGAGCGTGCTCCGAAGCTCGGCGGTCTGATCGAGTTCTATCGTTCGCCGGCCCGCGTTCAGTGGTCGCCAACCGGCACCAACGTTCCCGACTATCCGAAGCTGGCTCAGCTTTGGTGGCAGGCTATCGGTGACGCCGCTGCCGGCGCCAAGACACCGCAGGAAGCCATGGATTCTCTTTGCGGCGAGCAGGAGAAGGTCATGGGCCGTATCGAGAAATCGGGCGTCCAGGGCGATATCGGCCCGAAACTGGCCGAAGAGCATGATCTCGCTTACTGGAACGCGGATGCGGTGAAGAAGGGCAACCTTGCACCGCAGCTGAAGATCGAGAACGAGAAGGAAAAGCCGGTCACGGTCAACTACGACGAACTCGTCAAGAGCTGGCAGTCGAAGTAAGGCGGACCCGGCCGGAAGCGACGGGGCTTCCGGCCATCACTTCCCGCCACCGGCAACAAGCCGGTGGCACCCACAATCTTTCTCTCATGAAACCTCCGCGTCCTGCTGTCCTCGGCAGGAGCGGTTTCGTGCGAGCCGGAGACGGATATGAGCGGCTATATTCTTTCAATCGACCAGGGCACGACGTCGTCGCGCGCGATCATCTTCGATGGCGACATGAA
Organism: Rhizobium sp. P1_E1; assembly: GCF_056406015.1. Taxonomy (NCBI): domain Bacteria; kingdom Pseudomonadati; phylum Pseudomonadota; class Alphaproteobacteria; order Hyphomicrobiales; family Rhizobiaceae; genus Rhizobium; species Rhizobium sp. P1_E1. The sequence continues at coordinate 9,438 of NZ_JBFUAY010000153.1, forward strand.
AATGGCCGGCTCGGCGCAGGCGGAGATCACCCAATATTATCCGCAGCCTGGATGGGTGGAGCACGACGCCGCCGAAATCTGGCGATCGGTCGTCGATACTGTGCGCAAGGCGATCGTCGATGCCGGTATTGATGCCGCCGACATTGCCGCGATCGGCATTACTAATCAGCGAGAGACCGCGGTCGTCTGGGATCGCAGGTCCGGGACACCGCTTCACCGGGCGATCGTCTGGCAGGACAGGCGCACGGCCGAAATGTGCGAGAGCCTGAAGGCCGATGGATATGAGAAGCTGTTCAGCGCCAAGACCGGCCTGCTGCTCGACCCCTATTTCTCCGGAACGAAGCTGCGCTGGCTGCTCGACAATGTCGACGGCCTGCGTGAGAAGGCGGAGGCGGGCGACGTCTGCTTCGGCACGATCGACAGCTGGCTAATCTACAATCTGACGGGTGGCCGCGTGCATGCCACCGAGGCGACAAATGCATCGAGGACGCTGCTCTATAATATCGACGACGGTGCCTGGGACGAGGAGCTTCTCGGCATTCTCCGCATTCCGGCCGCCATGCTTCCTGAAGTCAGGGAATGTGCCGATGATTTCGGCCGCGTCGACAAGACGCTGTTCGGTGTGGAGCTTCCCATTCTCGGGGTCGCCGGCGACCAGCAGGCGGCGGCGATGGGCAATGCCTGCTTCGAGCCAGGCATGATGAAATCCACCTACGGCACCGGCTGTTTTGCCCTGTTGAACACCGGCAGGGATCGTGTTTCCTCCTCCAACCGGATGCTGACGACGATCGCCTATCGGCTTGACGGCGAAACGACCTATGCGCTCGAAGGCTCGATCTTCATCGCCGGTGCCGCCGTGCAATGGCTGCGCGACGGCCTCGGCGTCATCGGTCAGGCATCCGAGGCAGGGGTGCTTGCGGCCAAGGCCGATCCCGGACAGCAGGTCTATATCGTCCCAGCCTTCACCGGCCTCGGCGCGCCCTATTGGGATCCGGCTGCGCGCGGCGCCATCTTCGGTCTGACGCGAAACAGTGGGCCGGCAGAATTCGCCCGCGCCGTGCTTGAATCCGTCGCCTACCAGACGCTCGACCTGCTGGTGGCGATGAAGAAGGACTGGGGCGTCAACCAGCTGGAAACGGTGCTGCGCGTCGATGGCGGCATGGCGGCTTCGGATTGGACGATGCAGTGCCTGGCCGACATGACCGGAAACCCCGTCGACCGCTCGGCGATCCGCGAGACGACGGCGCTGGGCGCAGCCTGGCTTGCCGGCTCGAAAGCCGGCATCTGGCCAGGCATGCGGGATTTTGCGCAGGCCTGGGCCTGCGACCGCCGCTTCAGCCCTTCGATGGATGAGACCGAGCGGCAGACCAAGATCATCGGCTGGAAGACTGCCGTATCCAGGATGATTTCCGACGCTTCAGCGGGGTAGAACAGTTCCCCGAATGTGACCGCAATGGCGGTTACGTTCACACGGCGCCGGCAGCCTTTCTGTTGATAAAGCTCAGGGCGAGCACGGCGAAGATCAGCGTGCCCGTACCAACCTGCTGCCAATAGAAGTTCAGATCGGTCAGCAGCAGGCCATTGGCCACGATGCTGAGCAGCAGGGCGCCGAGTACGGTCCCGCCGACATTCGGCCGTCCGAGTGGGCTGAGCGTCGTGCCGATGAAGGTCGCGCCGATGGCATTCAGCAAGAAGGCATTGCCCGAGGAGGGGATGTAGGTGGTGACGGTTGCGGTCAGGATCAGGCCGGCGATTGCCGCGATCAACCCGACCAGGATGAAAGTGACCGCGACATGGGCCGGCGCGGCGATGCCKGAATAGCGCACGACGCCCGGCTGGATGCCGATCGACAGGATGACGCGGCCGAACCG
>NZ_JBFUAY010000154.1:0-11271 GCF_056406015.1 Rhizobium sp. P1_E1
GTTCCATTCTCGTCGAGGGCAGGGAGGTGCTCGGCCTCGACAGGAAGGATCTGCGCGAGATGCGCAAATCCGTGCAGATGATCTTCCAGGATCCCTTTGCCAGCCTCAATCCGCGCATGACAGTCGGCGCAGCGATCGCCGAACCCTATCTCGAACACAGGATGGGCAATTCAAAACAGGCAAAGGACATCGTCGCCGACCTGCTGGTGAAGGTCGGCCTGTCGGCGGATATGGCCGCGCGTTATCCGCATGAATTTTCCGGCGGCCAGCGCCAGCGCATCTGCATTGCCCGCGCGCTTGCCTTGCGGCCGAAGGTCATCGTCGCCGATGAAAGCGTCTCGGCGCTCGACGTCTCGATCAAGGCACAGGTCATCAACCTGATGCTGGATCTGCAGCAGAGCCTCAACCTTGCCTTCCTGTTCATCTCGCACGACATGGCGGTGGTCGAACGCGTCAGCCATCGGGTAGCGGTGATGTATCTCGGCGAGATCGTCGAGATCGGCCCACGGGCCGCGGTTTTCGAAAATCCGCAGCATCCCTATACGAAGAAACTCATTGCGGCAGTGCCCGTGCCCGATCCAGACCGCCGCCATGAAAAGCGGATGGTGGCGAATGACGAGATCAAGAGCCCGATGCGATCAGTCGACTATCAGCCCGCGAGCACTTCTTATCGCGAAGTCGGGCCGGGCCATCTGGTGATGGCCGATCGGTAAACTTGCCATCGCGTTTCGGATTTGGCGGGCACTATTCCATCGCCAGGATCATGTTGCGTACGACGGGGTAGATTTCCCCCTCCCAGCGGCGGCCATTGAAGACGCCGTAATGTCCGACATTGGCCTGAAGATGATGGCGCTTCAGATGCGGGCGCAGCGCCCGACAGAGATCGTGCGCGGCCGAGGTCTGGCCGAGGGCGCAGATATCGTCGCGCCCGCCCTCGACGGTCAAAAGCGCGGTGTTGCGGATCTGGCCCGGATCGACCTTGCGGCCATGGTGGGTCAAGTCGCCGGTTGCGAGTTCCGCTTTCTGGAAGACGCGTTCGATGGTCTCGATGTAGAATTCCTCGGTGAGGTCGAGCACGGCGAAATATTCGTCATAGAAATTCTTGATCTTGCCGGCCTCGGCGGTCTCGCCCTTCGCCAGATGGTCGTAAAGCTTGCGATGAGCGTCCTGATGGCGCTCCATGTTCATCGACATGAAGGCGACGAGCTGGAGGAAGCCGGGATAGACGCGCCGTCCGGCGCCCCGATAGCGCCAGGGAACAGCTGCGATCAACGAATTCTCGAACCAGGCGAGCGACTTCGACACGGCAAGCTCGTTGACCTTCGTCGGGCTTTCGCGCGGGTCGATCGGCCCGGCCATCAGCGTCATGGTGCGCGGGGTGGCGGGATGCCGCTCTTCCGACATCACGGCAACGGCGGCCAGCGCCTGCACGCAGGGTTGGCAGACGGCGAGGATATGAGCACCCGGACCGATCTCCTCCAGGAAGCGGATGATATAGTCCACATAATCGTCCATGCCGAAACGCCCTGCCGACAGCGGCACGTCGCGGGCATTGRCCCAGTCGGTGATATAGACGTCGTGATCGCGCAGCAGGGTCTGCACGGTGCCGCGCAGGAGTGTGGCGAAATGACCGGAGAGCGGTGCGACGACCAGCACCCGCGGTCGCGGCGCGTCTGTTTCCGCCGCAAAGCGCAGCAGCGTGCCGAAGGGCATGTCGAGCACGGTCTCGACGGTGACGGGCGCCATGCGGTTGCCGATCATCGCAGAGGTGATGGCGAAGTCTGGACGTTCGTGGGTGATCTCGAAGCGTGAGATCATCTCCAGCGCGGCGGCGAAGTGCCGGCCCATACTGCCGACAGGTTCCCAGAACGCTGTCGCGGAGAAGATCTGCAGGCGCCGTGCCAGATCGCGCAGGGGCGCGATGAGATCATCCTGGAACTGATAGGCCTGATAGAGCATGGCCGAAATCTCCCGCACTGCCGCATCGATGCGGCGGTGCAAAAAATGCTAGTGGAATATGTCCTGCCATGCGAGAAGATTATCGAGGAAGAAGCAACATTGTCCGACAAGGATAGAGCCCGATGTCGCAGGCGGCACTGACGATTTCCTCGAAGAACTACTCCTCATGGTCTCTGCGCGGCTGGCTGCTGTGCCGGATGGCGGGGCTGGACTTCGCCGAAGTCCTTGTGGAGCTGGATGACGAGGCGCGCCAGGAACTGCTTCTGCTTTCACCGTCGGTTCTGGTGCCGAGGCTGACCCATGACGACGTGACGGTCTGGGACACGCTGGCGATCGCGGAATATCTCCACGAGGTGGCGCCCACTGCCGGGCTCTGGCCCGCCGAGCGCGCGGCGCGCGCCCGCTGCCGGTCGGTCTCGGGCGAGATGCATTCGGGTTTCCACAATCTGCGCTCGGCATTGCCGATGAACCTCAAGGCGCGGCATGAGCGTTTCAAGATATTCTCGGGCGCGCGGCCCGATGTCGAGCGCGTCAAGGCGATCTGGACCGAATGCCTCGAGGCAAGCGGCGGGCCTTGGCTGTTCGGGACCGCGCCGACCGTGGCCGATGCGATGTACGCGCCGGTCTGCACCCGCTTTCGCACCTATGCGGTGGAGTTGGAGCCGCGGCTCGCAGCCTATGTCGAGACGGTACTGTCCTGGCCGCTGATGGGCGAATGGACCGAAGGGGCGTTGGTCGAGCCGGACGAGATCGTCGAGCTGGAAGTCGAGTTCTGACGGAAACGCGGCCGCTCGGCTCCGCATCGATTTTCACGGTCGAATTAAGAGTTGCCTGGAAGGTGAGCGGCGCATAAAGCAGATGCAGTGCCAAATGCCGCGAAGCCTGGACCGATGAACAGAGATTATTATTCCAAACTCGGCGGACTGCCGCCGCAAACCGAACTGCTTTCCAGCAAGGCCGTCTTCAYCACAGCCTATGCGGTCATCCCGCGCAGCGTCATGACCGACATCGTCACCAGCGTCCTTCCGCATTGGACGGGGACACGGGCATGGGTTCTCTCCAGGCCGCTCTCCGGTTTTTCCGAGACCTTCTCGCAATATGTGATGGAAGTTCAGCCGGGCGGCGGAAGCGATCGGCCGGAGCCTGACAAGCGGGCCGAAGCGGTTCTGTTCGTCGTCGAAGGCGAGATGGCCGTGGAACTCGACGGCGTCAGCCATGCGCTCCGGGCCGGTTCGTTCGCCTATCTTCCGGCGGGTTCGGCCTGGCGCCTGAAAAACGGCGGCTCAACTGCGGCAAAATTCCACTGGGTCCGAAAGGCCTTTCAGGAGGTCGAGGGGCTGGAGCTGCCACCGGCGATCGTCACGCATGAGGACGAACATGCCATCCAGGCAATGCCGGACACCGATGGACGCTGGGGGACGACCCGGTTCATCGATCCGGCCGATGTCCGCTACGACATGCACGTGAATATCGTGACTCTGGAGCCGGGCGCCGTGATCCCCTTCATGGAAACCCATGTCATGGAGCATGGTCTCTATGTGCTGGAGGGCAAGGCGGTCTATCGGCTGAACCAGGATTGGGTCGAGGTCGAGGCCGGCGACTTCATGTGGCTGCGCTCCTTCTGCCCGCAGGCATGTTACGCGGGCGGCCCCGGCCGTTTCCGCTATCTGCTCTACAAGGACGTCAACCGTCACATGACGCTCTGGTAGGATCTATCGCAGAGGGACGATGAGGCTCGAAAGCGAACGTCTGATTTTGAGGCCCTGGCGACAGGATGATCGCAAACCCTTCGCTGCGATCAATGCCGAACCCGACGTCGTCAGATATCTCAATCCTCTGACCGACGAACAGTCGAATGCGATGCTCGACCGCATCGACCTTCACTTCGAGGATCATGGCTGGGGGTTCTGGGCGCTGGAGGAGAAGGCAAGCGGCGCGTTGATCGGCCTCTGCGGCCTCAGCAATGTTTCGCCGGCTTTGCCGTTTGCCCCTGCAGTCGAAATCGGTTGGCGGCTTTCAGCGTCTCGCCACGGCGCCGGATACGCGCGCGAGGCCGCGGAACGGTCTCTCGACTTTGCGTTCAACGATCTGAAGCTTGACCGCATCGTCAGTTTCACTGTGCCCGCAAACAGCAATTCCTGGGGTTTGATGAGACGGCTGGGGATGAGCCAGATCGGTGAGTTCGATCATCCCAATTTGGCCGAAGGACATCCGTTGCGCCATCACGTGCTCTACGAACTGCGATCATCAAACGGTATTTGAAACCGGACATCATTGCTCGTGCCGGCCGTTTATGGGGCGGCGTGACAATTCATAACCTGTGAGACTCGCCGCTCAGAGCCCGAAATCGATCTTCGAAAGCTCCTTCAAGAACAACGTCTCGGGCACCGAAAGCCCGATTTGCGGATTGGTAACGACAAAGGCTGCAGCGCAGGGTTCGTCGCGATAGGGCGGAAGGCGCCACAACTTTCCCTKGTCGACATACGGTTCGGCGAGATGCAACGGCAGGAAGCCTATTCCGAGGCCGCATTCGATCATCCGCCGTATCTCGCTGACATAGCTCGACTGACCTCGTACCCGTTGACCGATCGAGGCGCTGGCGCGGTAGGCGGTGACATCGCCCATATGCGTGCCGCCGAGTACATCTGCGGTGAAGCCGATAAATGGTTCGGCGCGCAGTTGTGCGACGTTCAAGTCCCTGCGGCCAGCCAACCGGTGGATCGCGCCGCAGAACAGCCCAAACCTCTCTCGCATCAACTCGCGGGAAGCGAGGAAATCCGGGATCACCCCGTCAGAGATCCCGAAGGTGCAATGACCGAGTTCTACGGCACGGATGATGGCGGCGGTGGTGCTCACGGTGATTTCCAGATCCACACCTGGATACCGCGCGAAGAAAGACGTCAGCGCACGATCCAAAGTCTCGTTCACCACCTGGTCGATCATGGCGATCTTCAACCTGCCGGACAACGCCGCTGGCGCCGCTTCGAAACCGACCGGCAAGCGGGAAATCGTGGCGAAAATCGATCGGACCTGTTCGAGCAGCATTTCGCCCGCGGGCGTAGGGATCAGGCCGGTACGGCTGCGTTCCAGAAGCTTCGTGCCGGCCGTTTCCTCAAGTCGCTTGATCCCCTGGCTGATCGCCGGCTGGGTGCGGTGCATCACGTCGGCGGCCCGTGTCATGCTCCGCTCCTGCGCCACGACCATGAATGTGTGCAGCAGGTTCCAGTCAAGTTGCCGGACGAAATCGACCATCTGCACGCCTCCATAAGCGAAATTTATTTCTAGAAGAAGAAATAAGAATTTTCAATATTCGCCATGTTCCGGAATCCTGAACTGCCCTCGGAGCAAAACCCGCACCCATCAACAGGAGACCGCCATGCGATATCTTAGAATCCTCGCCCTGATTGCCGCTGCTGCCTCGACCAATGCGGTGGCGGATGACGGCGTCGTCCGAATGGGAACTGAGGGCTACTACCCGCCGTTCGAGTATTTTGACAGCGCCGGCAATCTCAACGGCTTCGATATCGACATCGGCAACGCGCTCTGCGATGCGATGAAGGTGAAATGCGAATGGGTGTCCACCGATTGGGATGGAATCATCCCGGCGCTGAATGCCAGGAAATTCGACGCCATCCTCTCCTCGATGGCGATCACCACTGAACGCGCGAAGGTGATCAGTTTCACCGCTCCCTACTATTTCAACCCCGACCGCTTCGTCGCGTCCAAGGAATCGGGACCGAAGAACGCGCTGCCAGCCGATCTGAAAGGGCTGGTGGTCGGCACCCAATCAGGCACGACCGAGGTCGCGATCCTCAAGCAATATTTCCCCGAAGTGGAGGTGAAGCTTTATCCCAAGCTTGATGACGCTCTGCTCGACCTCGACAATCAAAGGCTTGATTTGGTCCTGGCCAGCCAGTTCGTGCTGGCGGATTGGCTCGCCAAGGACAGCGGCGCCTGCTGTGATTTCGTCGGAGAGGCCTTCGGCGATGACGGCATGAAGGGCACCGGGATCGCCGTCCGCAAGGACGATGAGGCGCTGCTGAAGCGGCTGAATGACGCGCTGGCCGAGATCCAGGCCAACGGCACCTATGGCAAGATTCGCGCGCGCTATTTCAAATTCGACATCATGACACAACCGAAGCTCGCCGGCGAAATCTTCAACTAGTCTGCAACCAGGTTGGACGCCACACAGTCAGCGTCCAGCCAGCCCCGCCAAGCAATCGGAAGACAATTCGCGATGGAGTTCATCTCACTGCTGTTATTCAGCGACGAGGGCTGGGGAGACGAGCTGCTGCGAGGCCTGAGTGTAACACTGGCACTCGCCTTCGCCACCGCTCCGCTGGCCCTGGTCCTATCCTTCCTGCTGGCTTGGGGCAAAAACGCCCGCAGCCCGATTGCCCGCTGGTTCGCGTTCGCCAGCACGACAGTCTTTCGTAGTCTGCCCGAGCTGTTAACCCTCGTCATCATCTACTACCAGCTCCAACTGCTCCTTGACTGGGTGGTGCATCTCGCTTTCCCGAACACCAGCATTTCACTCAACGCCTTTGCGGCTGGCGTGGTGGCGCTGACGCTCGTCTTCAGCGCGCTTGGCAGCGAAGTCGTTCGTGGCGCCTATCAGGCGGTCGGCAAGGCACAGGCAGAGGCGGCGGCATCGCTGGGCCTGCACCGGAGACAAGCCTTCTTCCTGGTCGTCCTCCCGCAGATGTGGCGGCATTGCATTCCCGCTTTCGGCAATCTGTGGCTGATCCTTCTGAAGGATACGTCGCTGGTTTCAATCATGGCGGTCAATGACCTCGTTCGTTACACTAATATGGCGATCTCGACGACCAAGAAGCCATTCTTCTTCTATACCGTGCTCGCCCTGATCTACGTCGCGCTGGCTTTGCTGTCGGGTATCGGTCAGGCGCTGTTGGAACGGCGCACGGCTCCTCGCGGCGGTAGGGGGCGCTAGAAAGATGCTGACGCTTCTTGCCGACAATCTCGCCCTATGGGCCCAAGGACTTCAGAATACGGTTGCGCTGACATTGCAGAGCGCGCTCATGGGCTTCAGCTTGGCGCTGCCACTCGCACTGGCCCGGCTCAGTCGCAACCGGACAATCTCCGGCATGGCCTATGGATATGTCTACCTCATGCGCGGCACGCCGCTGCTGGTTCAGGTTTTTCTGATCTATTATGGCCTTGGCTCCTTCAGCCGCGAACTGCGGAATATTGGCCTTTGGTGGTTCTTTCGCGACGCGTTCAATTGCGGGCTCCTCGCCTTCGCACTCAATTCCGCGGCCTATCAGGCGGAAATCTTGCGCGGCGGCATCCAAGCCGTGCCGCGAGGGGCGATCGAGGCAGGGCGGGTGCTCGGCCTTTCGACCGCGCAGATTTTCCGCAAGATCGTGCTGCCGATCGCCACGGCACGGATGCTGCCGACCATCGGCAATGAACTGGTGCTGCTGCTCAAGGCCTCGGCCATCGTCAGCGTGATCACCGTGCCCGATATCATGGGCCAGGCGCGATCCCTCTACGCCCAGAGCTTCGACCTCACCGTCTTCTACGTGGCGGCGCTTAACTATCTGGCCGTCGTCCTCTTGATCGAAGCGCTCTGGCGCCGCCTCGAGGGTCGCAACCGATGGCTACACTTTGCAGGAACAGTTTGAAATGAAAATACAATCCAACCAGAGCGTCTTCGGCCATGAAGGTGTGTTCCAGACCGCGCCTGGTCCGGACGGGACCTATGTGGAAATGCCTTATTCCGGCCTCCGCACATTCCTTCGGCGCCGTCCTAGCCTGGATTTCACCGGCGTCGATCTTGTCCTCTATGGCATTCCCTTCGATCTGGCGACCTCCGGCCGCTCGGGTGCACGCTTCGGCCCTTCCGCGCTACGCGAAGCCTCGACCCAGTTGGCCTGGGGCGAGGTCTGGCCCTGGGGTTTCGACCCCTTCGACCGGCTCTCGGTGGTGGACGCTGGCGACGTGCCGTTCCGGCGTGGGCAGCCGCAAAAGATGCTGGAAAACGCGGTGGATTTCGCCCGCCGGATCGTCGCGGACGGGGCCGGAACGGTCATGCTGGGCGGCGATCACAGCACCACTTACACCGCCTTGAAGGCCCATGCCGAGCGGCACGGGCGGCTCGCCTATGTCCAGTTCGACGCTCACCGTGACACGCAGGCGAGCGAGGAATTCGACCATGGCACATTCGTGCATCATGCAATGTGCGATGGATTGATCGACCCCGCTCACGCAATCCAAATCGGTATCCGCACCCATTACGATCACACCGACCCGATCACCGTGCTCTACCGTGACTGGCTGCACGAACATGGTTGGCAGGGTGCCCTTGCCCGCCTGCGCGAAGTGGTGGGCGATAGGCCCACCTATCTGAGCATCGACATCGACTGCCTCGATCCTTGCTTTGCTCCCGGCACAGGCACCCCGGTCGTCGACGGACTGGCGCCGCACGAAATCCTCTCGATCCTGCGCCAGACGACCGATGTCAATTTCGTCGGCATGGACCTCGTCGAGGTGGCGCCACCCTATGATCCGACCGGCGTGACAGCGCTCCTGGGCGCCTCGCTGATCCTGGAATATATCTGCGCCCGCGCGGCAGGCCGGCAAGGAGTATAAGATGGRCTTTCGCGTCGCTCTGATCGAATTCTCTCACGAAGGAAACACCTTCACCATTCGCTCGACCCCGATCGAGGCCTTCCATGCCAGCCGCTATTTCCAAGGTGCCGAGATTGTCACGAAGATGCGCGGCACCAATTCCGAGATTGGCGGCGCCCTCGATCTGGCCGAGGAGAGGGGTTGGGAGGTTGTGCCAATCCTTGCCGCTCATGCCCAGCCGGGCGGCACGGTCACCGAAGCTGCGCGCCGCACGATTACCGCAGATGTCGTTCGCGACCTTGAAGCGGCCGGACGGATCGACGGGACTTTCGTCGCACTCCACGGCGCGATGGTCACCGAGACATCCGAGGACGGCGAGAGCCAGTTTCTCGCCGCCATCCGTTCAGTGGTAGGGGCCGACCTCCCGATTGCGGTGACCCTCGATCTGCATGCCAATATCTTCGATGCAATGGCAGGGCTTGCCGATATCGCGGTGAGCTTCAGGACCTATCCCCATATCGACATGCGCGAGCGCGGACGCGAGACCTGCACGCTGCTTCATGCAGCAATGGCTGGCGAGACAGCGCCGCGCCTGCTCGTCGCCCGGCCGCCGATGCTGGTCGGCTGTGACGACGGGCGAACGACCGAGGACGGGCCGATGTGCCGGCTGCTGGAAGACGCAGCGCGAGAAATGATGACGCCGGGCATCCTCAACGTCTCCGTCAACGCCGGTTTCACCGATGCCGATGTCTGGGCGGCAGGCCCGAGCGTTCTCGTAAATTACGACGCAAGGATAGCTTCTACCGTCACGGCACAAGCAGCCGCCGACAGAATCTGCGCGCGGATATGGGACTTCCGCGACGACTGGGCCCGGCCGATCCCTCTTCGCGATTGCATCGCACGGCTGAAGGCGCACAACTCCACTGACAAGCCGATCGTGGTGGCCGACTTCTCCGACAATCCGGGCTCAGGCGGCTATGGCGACAGTACGACATTGTTGTCTGCACTGCTTGACGCAGGGCTGGTCAATATTGCTCTCGGTGTGCTCTACGACCCGGAAGCGGCTGACCTTCTGGCATCCGCGGGTGTCGGCGCAGAATGCACGATTTTGCTCGGCGGCAAGACGGATCCGGGCACGGGCGGTGGGCCGATTGAAGTCACGGGTACTGTTGCGGCCATCTCCGATGGGGCCTTTACTTTCGAAGGACCGATGTTCACCGGCCTTCCCGGCACGCTCGGCCGCTCCGTTTCTTTCCAGGTCGGCGGGATAGAGGTGCTGATCGCGTCTGAAAACCAACAGATGCTCGATGCCAACATCTTCCGCGCGCTCGGTATCGAACCGGCGGCGAAGACGGTCCTGGCGGTGAAATCCATGCATCATTTCCGCGGCGCTTTCGCCCCGCTCGCAAGTGAGATCCTCGTGACCGATGCCGGCGGACTATGCTCGCCGGATCTCACCCGCCGCAGCTACCGCAATATCCGACGCCCAATTTTTCCACTGGATCCAATCAATGGCTGAACATTTTGACATTGCCATCATCGGCGGCGGCATCGTCGGTGCCGCACTGGCACATACCATCGGCAATCGCCGCTCGGTCGTGCTGCTGGAGCGGGAAGAGGCATGGGGCTATCATTCCACCGGCCGCTCGGCGGCGGAATTCTCGCTGCGCTTCCAGTCCGAAGGCGCGGGGCGGCTGATCCGGGCGAGCGCCGGATTTCTTCAGACGCCTCCGGATGGGTTCTGCGATGTGCCGCTCATCCGGCCGCGCGGTAACCTCTGCATTGCCCAGGCCGAGAAGGCCGCGCATCTCCATCAGGTCTTCGAAGCCGAGCGCAACAAGAGCCCGCCCATGGCCCGGCCGCTTCAGCTGCTCTCGGTTGCCGATGCGCTGGCGCTGGTCCCGTTTCTCGACCCCGACTGGGTCGCGGCTGCGCTCTATGACCCGGATTGCTGGGACATCGAGGTTGAGAGCCTGCTGCAGTCCTATCTGAAATCGGCACGACGCGCCGGGGCCGACCTGCGCCGCAAAGCCGAGGTGACGGGCGCCCGAATGGAAGGATCGGCATGGCGGCTGGAGACGACCGGCGACGATCTGCTGGCCACGACAGTGGTGAACGCGGCGGGCGGCTGGGCCGACCCCGTGGCGCTCCATTTCGGCGTGACGCCTCTCGGCCTGGTGCCTCATCGCCGAACAGCCATCACCGTGCCAGTTGAGGGCTACGATGTTTCGGCCATGCCCGAAGTCAACGAAATCGACGAGGATTTCTACTTCAAACCGGATGCCGGCCGCCTCCTGGTTAGTCCGGCGGATGAGACGCCGGTCGCCCCGCATGACGCCTGGCCGGAAGAATTGGACATCGCCCAGGCGGCGCAATATCTGAGCGACTGCACCAAGCTCGAAATCCATCGGATCTCCCATAGTTGGGCGGGCCTGCGCACCTTCGCGCCGGACCGGCTGCCGGTCATCGGTGCCTCAAAGCGGGTGCCGGGCTTTTTTTGGCTTGCCGGGCTCGGCGGGTTCGGTATTCAAAGTTCGCCGGCGGTCGCTGCACTCGCGTCGTCGCTGCTTCTGGAAACGCCGATTCCGGCAGCCCTCCGCCAGGAGGGGATCACTGAAGAAACCTTCTCGCCGACCCGCTTCGAATAATGGGCTTGCCCAGGCCATGTCAGGTTAACGGCAGTTAGAGGTGCTATCTGATATTTGGAGAACCTAATCCAAG
>NZ_JBFUAY010000155.1:0-11160 GCF_056406015.1 Rhizobium sp. P1_E1
TCCCCACAGTATCCTTCATGCAGCGCCAGATCGCCGCCGGCGTCTACCAGAAGCTCGACAAGTCGAAGCTGCCGAACCTGGTCAATATGTGGGACGTCATCATGAAGGGCGTGGCGTCCTTCGACCCCGGCAATGAATACAGCGTCGACTACATGTGGGGCACGACGGGCATCGGCTATAATGTCGACAAGGTCAAGGCTGCCCTCGGCACCGACGACAAGCCCAATTGGGACGCGCTGTTCGATCCGGCGAAAGCGGCCAAACTCAAGGATTGCGGCATCTATATGCTGGATTCCCCGACCGACGTCGTGCCCTCAGTACTCGCCTATCTCGGGCTCAATCCGAACAGCACCGATCCCGCCGATCTCAAGAAGGCGCAGGAGGTTCTCACGGCCGTCCGTCCCTTCGTCCGCAAGTTCCATTCGTCCGAATATATCAGCGCGCTGGCGAACGGCGATATCTGCATCGCGCTCGGTTATTCCGGCGACATGTTCCAGGCCCGCGACCGTGCAGCGGAAGCCAATGCCGGCGTAAAGGTCGACTACTCGGTCCCGTCGCAGGGAGCCCAGATCTTCTTCGACGTCTTCGGCATTCCGAAGGATGCGCCGCATGTCGCCGAAGCCCATGAATTCATCAACTACATGATGAAGCCGGAAGTGATCGCCAAGGCCTCGAACTTCGTCTTCTACGCCAACGGCAACAAGGCCTCGCAGCAGTTCCTCGACAAGGAGGTCCTTGACGATACGGCGATCTACCCGACGCCCGAGGTGATGGCGAAGCTCTTCACCGTTCCGCCGCTCGATCCGAAGACGCAACGGATCGTGACGCGGCTATGGACCACCGTGGTCACCGGCCAATGATAGAATAACGGCCCGGACGGAAACGTCCGGGCCTTTTTTTGACGATCCCGGCCGGGTGAAACCGGGAGCAAAAGAATGTATTTTCGGGGAACAATATGAAGTCTCTAGGCAATATTCGCCGCTCTTTCGCACCTTGGACCGATCCGTCCGCCAAGCCCTTCATATCAATCAAGAACGTCACCAAGCGTTTCGGTGATTTCACCGCAGTCGATAACCTGTCGCTCGACATCTATCACCGCGAGTTCTTCGCGCTGCTCGGCGCTTCCGGCTGCGGCAAGTCGACGCTTCTGCGCATGCTCGCCGGCTTCGAGCAGCCGACCTCGGGCGAAATCGTGCTGGACGGCACCGACATGGCCGGCACGCCGCCCTATCGGCGTCCCGTTAACATGATGTTCCAGTCCTATGCGCTTTTCCCGCACATGACGGTCGAGAAGAACATCGCCTTCGGCCTGAAACAGGACGGCATGGCGAAGGACGAGATGACCGACCGCGTCTTGCAGATGTTGAAGCTCGTCAAGCTGGAGCAATTTGCCTCCCGCAAGCCGAACCAGCTTTCCGGCGGCCAGCGCCAGCGCGTCGCGCTGGCCCGCTCGCTCGCCAAGCGCCCGAAGGTGCTGCTGCTCGACGAACCGCTCGGCGCGCTCGACAAGAAGCTGCGTGAGGAAACCCAGTTCGAGCTGATGGACCTGCAGCAGAATCTCGGCCTCACCTTCGTCGTCGTCACCCACGACCAGGAAGAGGCGATGACCATGGCCGATCGTATCGCCGTCATGAGCCACGGCAAAGTCGTGCAGGTGGCGACGCCGGCCGAAATCTACGAGGCGCCGAATTGCCGCTTCGTCGCGGATTTCATCGGCGATGTGAACATTTTCGACGGCAAGGTCGCCTCATCGGGCAACGGCACCGTCGAGATATCAGTCGACAGCGGCTTCAGCGTGCGTGTCGCTGCCGCCGAAACGCCCTCCGCAGGCAGCGCCGTCGGCTTCGCCATCCGGCCGGAAAAGATGCGGGTCGGGCGCACGGCTCCCGCCAATGCGTCCGTCAACGCCGCCAAAGGCGAACTCTGGGATATCGCCTATCTCGGCGACATGACCGTCTTCCATGTGAAATTGCAAAGCGGCAACGTCGTCAAGGCCTCGTCCCTCAATGCGCAGCGCTCCGTCGACGACCCCTTCACCTACGATCAGGAAGTCTGGGTCTCCTTCGACGAGAATGCCGGCGTCCTGCTGAAGGATTGACATCATGGGCAAGTTCACGTCCGGCCTCTACAATCGCCTCGTCATCGTCATCCCTTACGCCTGGCTGCTGCTCTTCTTCCTGGCGCCTTTCTTCATCGTCTTCCGCATTTCGATGTCGACGACGGCGATCGCCATGCCGCCCTATGAGCCTGTCTTCTCTTTCGCCGACGGCTGGGCCGGCCTCTTAAGCAAGATCGGCGAATTCTCCCTCGACAATTACACCTACCTCACCGACGACCCGCTCTATTTCAACGCCTATGTGTCGAGCGTGGTGATCGCCGCGATCTCCACCTTCCTGACGCTGCTGATCGCCTATCCGATCGCCTACGGCATGGCGCAGGCGCCACGTGGCCTGCGGCCGACGCTGGTGATGCTCGTCATCCTGCCCTTTTGGACGAGCTTCCTGATCCGCGTCTACGCCTGGATCGCCATCCTCAAGCCGGAGGGCCTGTTCAACCAGCTGCTGCTGTCGCTGCACCTGATCGATACGCCGCTGATCATCCTCAACACCAATACCGCCGTCTATATCGGCATCGTCTATTCCTATCTGCCCTTCATGGTGCTGCCGCTTTATTCGGCGCTCGAGAAGATGGACGGCACGCTGATCGAAGCCGCCCAGGATCTCGGCTGCCCGCCGATCACCGCCTTCTGGCGCGTCACCTTCCCGCTGTCGATTCCCGGCGTGGTGGCCGGTTGTATGCTGGTCTTCATCCCCGCCGTCGGCGAATTCGTCATACCCGATCTGCTCGGCGGGTCGCAGACGCTGATGATCGGCAAGACGCTGTGGAACGAGTTCAATTCCAATCGCGACTGGCCAGTCTCCTCGGCGGTGGCGACCATCCTGTTGCTGATCCTGGTCATCCCGATCGTCTTCTTCCAGAATGTCCAGGCCAAAGCCGAAGAGCGGGGGAAATAAACCATGCTGAAATGGACCCGTTTCAACATCGTCTCCGTCACACTCGGCTTCGCCTTCCTCTATCTGCCGATCGTGCTTCTCGTCATTTTTTCCTTCAACGAATCCAAACTCGTAACCGTCTGGGGCGGCTTCTCGACGAAATGGTATGTCTCGTTGATGAGCAATCAGGCCTTGCTCGATGCTGCCTGGGTGACGCTGCGCGTCGGGCTGCTGTCGGCAACGTTTGCAACCATCCTCGGCACGATGGCGGCCTTGACATTGGTGCGCTACACGCGCTTTCGCGGCCGGATGCTGTTTTCGGGCATGGTCTATGCCCCGCTCGTCATGCCGGAGGTCATCACCGGCCTGTCATTGCTGCTGCTCTTTGTGGCGATCGGTCTCGACCGTGGCTTCTGGACGATCACGCTCGCGCATACGACGCTGACCATGTGCTTCGTCGCCGTCGTCGTGCAGTCGCGCCTGCTGAGTTTCGATCATTCGATCGAGGAAGCGGCCCAGGATCTCGGCGCGCCGCCGGTGCGCACCTTCTTCGAGATCACTCTGCCGATCATCGCGCCAGCCGTGCTCTCCGGCTGGATCCTGGCCTTCACCCTGTCGCTTGACGATCTGGTGATTGCGAGCTTCACGTCGGGGCCCGGCGCCACCACGCTGCCGATGAGGATCTACAGCCAGGTCCGCCTCGGCGTGACGCCCGAGATCAATGCGGTGTGCACGATCCTGATCGGTGTCGTCGCCTTCGGCGTCATCTGCGCCTCGATCGTCACCAAGCGCCGCGAAACGCAGCGACAGAGGGACGAGCGCGCGGCCGCCGCCGGCGCGTGAGGTCTAAAGCGCGTGCTCCTCGCGCTTTAGACCTCTATTTTACGCATGTCGTTATCGCAAAACCGCTGCACACTTTTGCGCGACATGCTTCATTGCGCGTGGGGTGTATTGCCGAAAAGTGGAACCGGTGAGATCACCGGGTTCGGCCATGAGCCGCCGATGAAGAACGGCAGAAGCGGCAGCTCCGCCGCCTTGGCCGGATCGGTTGCCTCAAGCGATCCGGAAAGCGCCAGCCCGTTCGAATGATAGGTGATGATGCCGGAAAGCGTCAGTGTCTGTGTAGGCCCGGCGACGTGGGCGTCATGGATCTCGGCGGAGCCGTTGGCGAAATCGGCCTGCAGGTTTAGCTGGTTGAAAGCGAAGGCGCCGCCTGCTGCCGCGCTCAACGGAAAGAACGGCTTTTCGGCTGCTTGGGTGCGCAATGCCGCAGCATCAATGCCGGGGATCGTGCCTTCCCTGGTCCAGAAGTGCAGCTTGCCGGTGACGTCGGTAAGGCCGGTCGTCCAGATCGCCTTCGGCGACTGTAGGTCGAGATCGAGCGATCCTGTCGCAAGCGGCAGCGGACCCTTCAGCTGCAGGCGCTCGGCAAGGGCTGCGAAGTCGGCATCGCGGATCGACAGCTGCAGCTTGCCGCCGCCGTCGAAGTCGCGCTGCGTCGCTTCCAGATGCGCGGTCATCTCGCCGCCTTCGAACTGGCTGTCGCCAATATCGAATTTCGCTTCGCCGCCGGCAACGATCACGCTGGCGCCAACGTCGGAAAGCTCGAAGAGACCCATCTGCGCGCGCCGTGCCGAAAGCCTGACGTCGACATCGAGCACCCGCAGCGGCCCGCTTATGCCGGCGGAGATTTCCTCCGCCTCGCCGGCGGCGAGCCTGAGCGCGAAGGCATCGAGGAAGGGCTTGAGGTTCATCTGGTCGAAGGCGAGCGTACCGCCGATCTTCGGGCGTTTTCCAGGCTGGGTGAAAAGGTCCATTACGCCGGTGGCACTCGCTTCGTTCAGCGACAGACTGAGATTGTTGAAGCGTAGCCCGTTGCCCGACGACATGATGTCGGATTCCAGCGAAGCGCTCTTCAACGTTGCGATGCCGGGGATCGATTTGCCCGACCATGTCAGCAGTGCGGGCACATCGGGAATGCTGGCGGTGATATTGCCGGAAAGGGCCGAAAGGCTGGCGATGCTGGCAATCCCCTGGAAGTGCGCGGTCAACAGGTTTGATGTGAGCGACGTCCGGGTCTCGGCATTCCTGCCGGCAAAGGCGAGCAGCGGCTGGCGCGAGGCGAAATCGACCTTCAGGTCCTCGCCATTGATGCGGGCGATGACGACCGCCGAGATCGCGCCGGATAGCCTCGGCCAGGCGATATCTGCGGTGACGCTCTCGAAATGATAGGTCTTGGCGGACTTGATGTCGGTGACCACAAGCGTGCCGTCCTCAACCGTCACTGCGCCGATCTCGGCATCGAGATCCGGAGCGAGCACCTCAGCTCCGTTTTCGGAGCCTACGCCGTTGATCGCGCGTGCGAGCAGGCCGGCATAACTCCAGTCGATCAGCCCTCTCTCGTCGCGCGTCAGCGCCAGGTTGGGGCGCACCAGATGGAATTCGTGGAAGCTCGTCCGGCCTCGCAACGCATCGATGAGGCTGAAATCGGCCGACAAGCTTTCAATGGTACCGAGCAGCTTATCGCCGCTTTCGCGCGGTTGGCGGATGCTGATCTGGTTCAGTGTGATGCGCGGCGTCGGCCAGAATTCGAGAACCGGACTACCCTTGATCTCGGCATGGTAGCCCGTCCATTTCGACAGCGCGTCCTCGATGCCGGAGCGCACGAAGCCGGTCGAGATGAGATAGGGTGCGGCGACCCTGAGCGCCACGAAAAGCGCAAGCGCGATCAGCAGGAATACCGTCGACAGGCGGGCGAAGGCCGGAAGCCAGCGCGAAACGGGTCCGATCTTCCTGCGCCACCTGCGATGTCTTGACGTGCTCATGATCTCCGCCGGCAAATTCAGCCGGTCATCCCGTTATGCGCTGATTTCGCCGGATATAGGAAATATCAGGCATATGCAAATCCCCTACAGCGCCGCGCGTCTTTTCAGACGCGCAAAGGACGCTGTAGCACTTTCAATTAAATAATTKGAGCATGATGTCGTCCGAAAACCTCTCACACTTTTCGGCATCATGCTCCAGGCGACGGATCGCGTCGGTTCCGCGCTTTATAATGCAATGCAGCATGATATAAGGACGGCATTGGGGAGGAGGATTGAATGCAGGATAACAGACCACTTTGGGTGCCCTCGGAGGATGCCGTTGCAAAAAGCCCGATCCATGCCTTCATAGAACGCTGCAATGCCGATTTCGGGCTTTCTCTTACTAGCTTTGAGGATCTGCATGCATGGTCGGTGGCCGAGCGGGAGAATTTCTGGTCGACCGTCTGGGATTTCTGCGGCGTGAAGGGAGAGCGCGGCGCAGAGGTGCTTGCCAATGGCGATCGCATGCTGGACGCCCGCTTCTTTCCCGATGCGACGCTGAACTTCGCCGAAAACCTTCTGTCTGGTCGCGGTGACGGCGATGCGATCATCTTCCGCGGCGAGGATAAGGCCGAGGACCGCTGGTCGTGGGACCGGCTGCGCGCGCTGGTCTCGAAGCTGCAGCAGGCCTTCTCAGCACTCGGCATCGGCAAGGGCGACCGCATCGCCGCCATGATGCCGAATATGCCGGAGACCGTCGCCGCCATGCTCGCCGCCGCCTCGATCGGCGCCATATGGTCGTCCTGTTCGCCTGATTTCGGCGAGCAGGGTGTGCTCGACCGTTTCGGCCAGATCGGCCCGAGGCTGTTCATCGCCTGCGATGCCTACTGGTATTCCGGCAAGCTGCAGGATGTCGGCGCCAAAGTCGCCACTGTCACAAAAAACCTGGGTGTTCCCTCCATCATTGTCCACTACGCCGGCGATGCGGAGGCAGTGGCGCGCAAGACGCCGGGGGCTTCAACGCTTGAAGCCTTTGTCGCGCCCTATGCGGCACGGGAAGTCGAGTTCACGCGGCTTGGCTTCGCGCATCCGCTTTACATCCTCTTTTCGTCAGGCACGACAGGCGTGCCGAAATGCATCGTGCATTCGGCCGGCGGCACGCTGCTGCAGCATCTGAAGGAGCAGCGGCTGCATTGCGGCCTGCAGGCGGGCGAGAAGCTGTTCTACTTCACCACCTGCGGCTGGATGATGTGGAACTGGCTGGTCAGCGGTCTCGCCAGCGGCGCAACGCTCTGCCTGTTCGACGGCTCGCCCTTCGCCCCCGATGGCAACGTGCTGTTCGACTATGCCGAGGCCGAAAAATTCGCCATCTTCGGCACTTCGGCGAAATATATCGACGCGGTGCGCAAGGGCGGGCTGACGCCGCGCGCAAGTCACGATCTTTCCAGCCTGCGGCTGATGACTTCCACCGGTTCGCCCCTGTCGCCTGAGGGGTTCACCTTCGTCTATGAGGGCATCAAGGAAGACGTGCAGCTCGCCTCGATCTCAGGCGGCACCGATATCGTCTCCTGCTTCGTGCTCGGCAATCCGCTGCAGCCGGTCTGGCGCGGCGAGATCCAGGGGGCCGGCCTCGGCCTTGCCGTCGACGTGTGGAACGATGATGGCAAGCCGGTGCGCGGGGAGAAGGGTGAGCTCGTCTGCACCAAGGCCTTCCCGTCGATGCCGGTAATGTTCTGGAACGATCCCGATGGCGCCAAATATCGCGCCGCCTATTTCGACCGCTTCGACAACGTCTGGTGTCACGGCGACTTCGCCGAATGGACGGAGCATGGCGGCCTTGTGATCCACGGGCGTTCGGATGCGACGCTCAATCCTGGCGGCGTTCGCATCGGCACGGCGGAGATCTACAATCAGGTCGAGCAGATGGAGGAGGTGGCCGAGGCGCTCTGCATCGGCCAGGAGTGGGACGACGACGTGCGCGTCATCCTCTTCGTTCGCCTTGCCCCCGGTGTGACGCTGACGGAGGATCTCGTCAAGGCGATCAAGACGCGTGTTCGCACCGGCGCCTCGCCGCGGCACGTGCCGGCGAAGATCATCGCGGTTGCTGATATTCCCCGCACCAAATCCGGCAAGATCGTCGAGCTTGCCGTGCGCGAGGTCGTTCACGGCCGGCCGGTGAAGAACCAGGAAGCGCTTGCCAATCCCGAGGCGCTGCGGCTCTTCGCCGGGCTAAGCGAACTGAAGGATTGACAGCGATCGGAAACTACAAGCTTTCACCCTCTATCAATCTCCTGTCATGGAAACCTTTCGTTAAGAAAGGTTTGTCAAAGGTGAAGCCATCTTGGGGGTCGCACATGAACGAGGCGGCCTGGGGCTTTCTAGCCTCCGAAACATGACGTTGATCGACTGAGCTCTTGTTGAACAGCACCAAATTCTAGGCAGCCTCTGGCTGCCTTTTCTTTGTGCTCCGATCAGCCGGCCAGCACCCGCTGCGACGGGAAGGTGATCTCGACGAGCGTGCCCTCGTTCGGCGTCGAATTGATCGAGAACGTTGCCCGGTTGGCATCCACCATCGCCTTGGTCAGCGGCAGGCCGAGCCCGGTGCCGTCGCCGCGATGGCGCGATTGGGTCGAGGAGACCTGCCGGAACGGCTTCATCGCCTGGTCGAGTTCGCTGCGCGTCATGCCGATGCCGGTATCGCGGACCCTGAGGACGACGCTGCCATTGGCCTCATAGGACGTGGAAACGACGATCTGCCCGCCTGATGGGGTGAAGCGGATGGCGTTCGACAGGATGTTCAGGGCAATCTGCTTGATCGAGCGCAGGTCGGCCACGACATCGGGCACCGATTGCGACAGCGCCGTGCGGATGATGACGCGCTGGCCATTCGCCTGCGGCTGTATCAGCGCCACGGCCTCGGAGACCGCCTCGTTGAGACCGACGGCATCGAAATCGAGATCCATCTCGCCCGCTTCGATCTTCGAAATGTCGAGCAGGTCGTTGACGATGTCGAGCACGTGCCGGCCGGAGCGGCCGATGTCATTGGCATATTCTATATAACGCGGATGGCCGATCGGGCCGAAGCGCTCGCCCGCCATCATGTCGGAAAAGCCGATGATGGCGTTGAGCGGCGTGCGGATCTCGTGGCTGACACGGGCGAGGAAATCGGTCTTGTGGGCGTTGGCGGTTTCAGCCGCACCCTTGGCGTTGCGCAACTCGTCCTCGGTGCGCTTCCACTGGGTGATATCGCGGATGACGGCGCAATAGCCGTTGGAGGAGGTGAGCTGGCCCATCGTCATGAACAGCGGCACGAAGCCGCCGGCGGCCTCGCGGCCGATCACTTCACGCCCGTCGTTCAGCACACTTGCCACGCCATGGCCGGAGAGGCCGTTCAGATAGTCGATGACCGCTTTCTGGCTCTCATGGGCAAACAGCATGACGAAGGGTTTGCCGCGCGTCTCCTGCTCGTCGTAATTGAAAAGCGCGCTGGCCGACCGGTTCATCGAGCGGATGTCGCCCTCGGTGCCGATGACGACGACGCCGTCGGTCGCCGTTTCCAGGATCGAGCGCAATTCTTCCACTTCGACCTGAAGCTTGGCGACCTTCTCGACCATCCGCTCGGGGCGGCCTTCGGAACGGCCCTCGGAACGGTTTGCTTCGCCACGGCCATCTTCCTTGCCTTCCACCGGCATCAACGCCAGCATCAATGCATTGGCGTCTTCCCAGCGCACCGATTGTAGCCGCGCGGTTACCGGCGCCAGCGTATCATCGGCCTTGACGAGCATCATGGTCCCGGAGCCGACAGACTTTTCCTCGAGTTCACGGCGCTGCAGCAGGGCTTCGATGCCGCCCACCTCGCGCAATGCCTCGAGCGAATCGTAGCCCGTCAGCCGCATGAATTCCGGATTGGCATGGATCAGCGCATCGCCGATATGGATGAGCACGGCAACAGGCAGCTGGTCGACCGTGCCCACCGAAAGCCCGTCCGTCATCTTGACGCGCGGCGGAATGAAGCTTGTGAGAACCTCGATCTGGCTGACCGTCTCCTCGAGCCCTTCCGTTGCCTCGTCTTCGGCGATGACTGAAGGCTCTTCGGTGGCGCCGTCGTCTTCGCTCTGCGCCTCGACGGCATTCTCGAAGATCGCCTCCTGCGCCGCCACCTCTTCGAGCGACAGTGTTTCCGCCTTCTCGGCGATGGGTGTTTCGGCCTCGACCTCTTCGGGTCCGGAGGCCTTTTCGAAGCCGGCGGTTTCGGTGACGGCGGTTTCTATCGGCGCCGGAACGGCAGGCTCGTCCTTGCTGGCGCCGAAGGCTTCGAGGCGCTTGGCGATCTCGCGGAAATTGGCCTGTTCGGCGGCCGTCAGCGCAGCGCCGCTGTTGTGGAGCTGAACGATCTTGTCGGAGAAACGGCGATTGGGCGTTTCCGAAATGCGAAGCGCCGGCGGCTCTTGCGGTAGATCGGCTGCGGGCTCTGCAGCGGAAACGTCGCCGGCATCGACGCTGCCTTCCGCTTTTTCTGCTGCACTTTCCTGGGCAGGTGTCTCGATGGCCACCTGCTCGGTGGCAATCTCTTCCGGCGCTGTCTCCGTCTGCGGCGCCTGATCCTCGACCTCTTGCGTCAGGGCGGGTTCGATCAGCGGTTCTTCAAGCGCTGTCTCCGCTTCATCTGCCACCTCGGCAGTGGTTTCGGCAGGTGGGCCGAGGCTCGCTGCGTCATGGCCGATACCATCAGGGCCGAGTGTCAGACCGAGCGCCAGCGGATCTTCCTGGGCATCGGAAAGCCGGACGACGCCGAAGCCGCGGAACCCATCGAAGTCGCGGTTGCGGGTATAGGTCGGCAGCGCCGCCAGATCGACCGGAACGACGAGGCTGGTGCCTTCGACCGGCCAGAGGATCGTCTTGCCCGACCACGTGTCGCGGCGGGCGAGCGCCTCGGAAAGCTTGCCGTCAGGATCGAGATTGAAGAGGGCGGCGACATCGCCGAAGGCAGATCCGATGATGTCGGAGGCGTGCGGACCGACGGCCTCGGCAAATTCGTGGCTGACCTCGTTGAACCGGCCTTCGGCGTCGATTTTCCAGACGAAGCGCGTGGCGCGGCTGTTCGGCCTGAAGACAAAGCCGGGCTCAGCCGCAAGCGGGGGCAGGTCGGCGACCACAGACTTTGCGATGACGGGCTCTTCATGGACCGCTTCCGGCGTGTCTTCGATAGGCGTTTCGCTGGCTTCAACAGGCGGTTCCACCGTCTCGGCAACGGAGGCCAAATCGTCCTCGATGACCGCGGCGGGCTCGTAGGCTTCAGCCGCGCTGCTATCGATCGTGCTCTCGTCGCTCTCCGGCTTCGCATCCGCGGCAGGATACAGCCC
>NZ_JBFUAY010000156.1:0-10956 GCF_056406015.1 Rhizobium sp. P1_E1
CTCCTGCCCTGCATTGACTGATGTCCGCAGGGATCTCATGCGGCCTGCTTCTTTTCGCCCTGGGCTTCGATGATGCCCATCACGTCGCTTTCCTTCATGATCAGCAGGTCTTCGCCGTTGATCTTGATCTCGGTACCGGACCATTTGCCGAATAGGATGCGATCGCCGGCCTTGACGTCGAGCGCCTGTATCTGGCCGGCGTCGTTGCGTGCGCCGGGGCCGACGGCGATGACCTCGCCTTCCTGCGGTTTCTCCTTGGCGGTATCGGGAATGATGATGCCGCCCTTGGTCTTTTCCTCTGAATCGACCCGGCGGACGAGAATGCGGTCATGAAGCGGTCGGAACGACATGTCTTCCTCCATCGACAAACAATGATGACGTTGTTCCCTAGCCGGACCGGATGACCAATCCGGGCGGGTGCGCAGCGCGCGAGCCGCGAGCCGTGCGAGAATGATTTGGTTCGACGGCTTTGCAATTCAAGAGGGATGAAAGAAAAATTAGCACTCCCTGCCCGTGAGTGCCAACGCCTGGCAGGGAACAGAAAATCGGCTCCCGCGTTCGAATGATGAAGGCGATGGCGCCGTACCGGAGGCGAGTTCGAGCTATACTGAACTTGAATCCGGATTTCGGCGTTCCCAACTCTTTGATGATCGAGGCTTAATGAGCTCGAGCAGCGTCCCACGTCTTTTGGAGTGAGTGACATGGAAGAGAAGACCAATATAATCAAAGACCTCAGTATCGAGGAACGCGAGGAAATCCTCGTCGATATCGCTCGAACGCTGGAGGACACGGCGCGTGAGGCCTATGTCGAAGGCAATACGCATTTCGCCGCACTTTCCAACAACATGGCCGAAGCGATCCGCGTCAATGCCGATGAACTCGCCCGTGACGATCCAGAAAATGCCGAGCTCGTATTTCAGCAGGCGACGGCGATGATCTCGCAATTCGAGGCCGTGCACCCCTATCGAATGGTGAGTATGGCCGTTCATTGATTGCCGCCCGGACGGTGCGGCTCGATCGCCCGCTCAAATCAATCGCAACCCACGCGGAACTCTCACTGCTTGCAAAGGTTATTGGATCACAACATCGAGAGGTGATCCATGATGACTTCCAGATCCAACGTGCCGCCCGAGAGCGGGACAGATGACGCTCGTTCCGCCGATACGGAGCGAGCCGAGACCGATCGCAAGCGAGCATTGGAAAATGCCCGGCGCAACGTGAGTTCGACATCAGATCGCGATAGCGGCACTGAAACCCCAAGCCTGAAGCTTGCGAAAGAATATCTCAGCCTTGGCGGCCACCGTCGGTCCATGATCGACGACAACATCACCGATGTTCGCCAATGGGATGAGGATCCACCCGAGGCCGAGCGGTTCTGGAAGGAACGGGTGGAGACGCTTTCGAAGGGCAAGCGCAAACAGGTGGAGGATTTTCTTCCAACCGTCAACACGCCGTGAAAGCGACTGGGCCCGTTCCTCGGATGGCTCATCAAATGCCCCTGGAGGCGATCATGGCTATAGACAAGCACGAGCAGATCCGTCGCCGTGCCTACGAGATCTGGGAGGCCGAGGGCCGCCCGGATGGCGCCGACGAGCGCCATTGGCTTCAAGCCTGCGACGAACTTGCCGGCGAGGATGAGCATGAGACGCTGCAGAACCTGCTCGATGAAGACGATAGGGATGATGCAGCGCTGCTTCAAGGCGCCGGTGAGAGCGGCGATCTCGATCGGCGGCCGGCGAGGCCTGTCCAGGCCGCCGTGGCTCCCGTCCCTGGCATCGAGATGACGACGGGCGAAAAGCCTTCCCGACGGAAGATCAGGAAGACCGAGGGACCGTGATCGCCATGCAGCATCTCGACCATGCCATCCAGATTGCTCTTACGGCCCATGAAGGTAAGGCGGACAAAACCGGCCGGCCGTTCTTCGAGCACTGCCAGCGGGTAGCCCTTCTGGTTTCCGGTGACGAGACGCGAACGGTCGCCTATCTTCATGACGTCGTCGAGAAGGGAAGCGGCTGGACGCTCGACAGGCTGAGGGAAGAAGGCTTTCCGCCGGCGATCATCTCGGCGGTGAATGCTCTGACAAGGCGGCCGGACGAGCCGGATGACGACTTCGTCAGACGTGCGGCATCAAACCCGCTGGCCTTGCCCGTCAAACGGGCCGATCTCGAAGATAATCTCCGGCAGGCCGAACAAGCTGGCAAGAAAACGGAAAAATACCAGCGCGGCCTGGATCTTCTGCGCGACATCAGGAACGGACAATAGGAGTTCGGACAAATTTGCGCAGTTCGCCTGCAACTGCCACCAAGGTTGGCAATCGGCGCAAGAGCGCACTGCTCGGCTTCCATGTCATGTGCCGAGCGCGACTGCAACCTGGCCTCCGGTTGCAGCGGCGGAGGTCGTTGGCTCTATTTCATGCTTTGTTGGTAAACCACACGGTCGGCGCGCCGAGCACGCCTCCCGTGCGCATCGCCGTCTTCAGCTCGTCCAGCTTGCTGAACGTTTGCGCCGCTTCAAGCGTGGCAAACTCGTGGGTGACGGTAATATCGTTCGGATTGTCGATGGCTCGATAAACGGCTTGCGCCGTCACCCCATTGGCCTTCTGCACCGGCGAAAACGCATCATATATCTTGCGCCAGGCGGCGTAATCGGAGACCTCGTGCCTTACGAATAACGTCGTCATATCATCCTCCCGCGTTGCATTTCCAGGTTTGGTTGAGAGGCGTTTTACGATTGCACGAGGAACACCATGGTCTCGGGCAAGACACCATCATTCGCCATCGCATCGGCCGCTGCCTTGGTCTGCATGAAGGCCATCAACTTTTCCATATCAGCAACGTCCATGACCAAACCAACGCGATTAGACGTTTGAGGGTCTGTAAACGTGCGAATGTTCGTGACGCCAATCGGTTCCAATACCTGCTTGCGGATGGGTGAAGCGAGCCAGTGCTTCGTGTCTTTGACATTGTGATGGACCATTATGGTAGGCATTGCATCCTCCTCTGGCCTTGAAAAATGAAAGGCCAGTACATCACTACGCTTTGCTAAACTTTAGTTCAACAATATTGCGATGAGGGGGTGTTTTGCTATTTCTACCGAAGATATAAATATAATTATTTGGAGTAATCCGAAAATATTACGGTTGGCCACCGGTTTTGGCGCGTGTTATTTTTCCGGCAATGGCTTTCGCAATAGTTCAGGCGTCCGCGACCGCCGCGCGAGAGACGACGGAGGTTCAGGATGAACGAACGCCGACCATTTGATCTCAGGGCCTATGTGCACGACATCGGAACAAGGTCATGCTTTATCTGCGGATTGGTCAGGAATGACCCCGACTTCTTTCATCATCGCGTTTTTGAAGACGACGAGACGATCATCTTCCTGAGCAAGTATCCCACTCTGCCCGGCTATTGCCTTGTCTGTCCGAGGGAGCACCTCGAGGATCTGGCGCGAGACATGTCGACCGATGAATATCTTCGACTACAGGAGAATGTGCATATTTTGTCTCGCGCGCTCAAAAGCGTGTTCGACGCCGAACGAATTTATGTGCTTTCGCTCGGCAGCCAGCAAGCCAATAGCCACCTGCATTTTCATGTCGTTCCCTTAGCCTCTGGTGTGCCTCTTGAAGAGCAGCAATACCACGCGCTGATGGCGGAGTACGGGGTTCTGCAGATACCTGACGATCAAATGGCACAGTTGGCGCAGCGCATTGCCGAAGCATATCGTTCCGAGTTGACCGCCCGATAATCAACCGTCCGGCTCGCGGTTGAAACCCGGAAGCCAGTGCCTCCGAGCTACGTCCCGAGAGCGAATGCCGGCACCCCCGCGCCTTTCTCTCGAAAGAGCCGCTCCACCTCGTCGAGGCGGGGGTTGGCGGGCGGGTTATCGAGCGCATTTGCCCAATTCTCGCGACTGGGCAGGGCCATTGCCGCAGTTGCGAGCACGATGGTTCCGGGGCCGATTTCGCCGCGCAGCTGCGGCAGCAGGGTCTTGGCGTGGATGAGGTTGGTGTTTGGGATCGGGCTCATCGCATGGCCGGCCCTCGGATTGGGCGATAGATCCACGATAGCGCTGACGTCGGTCTGCCCGTACCAGACAGCCCGGCCATCCCTTGCATCGGAGCGGTCGGCATTGAAATCCGCGCGTTCGATCGCAAAGCCGCCTTCGATGGTGCTGAGGGCGCGCGGCGTAGCGATGCGGTGTAGGCGGATGTGCCACGGGTTTTCGGGAAGCAGCCAGGTTTCGATGGTGACGTCGTTCCAGGGGCGCCAGCGCGAATAGAGCAGGTCGCCTGTTATCAACGCCTCTTCGAGGGTTTCCCGCATGCGGAAATGGACGCCGTCGTCTGAGAGACCGATCATGCCGTCGAAGCTTGCGGCGGAGAAATTCCGGTCGTCGGCTTCGATGTTGAAAGCGTAGCGCGTGGAATAGACGAATTTCGAATATTTCTCGTTTGCGCCGAGCATCTTGTCGTGCTGCTGCCCCGAGGAGAGCACAACCACGTTTCCCGGCGTGTGCATGGCGACCATTCCCGCCGGCGTCAAAGCGACCGGCTCCGGAAATTCCGGCTGCGGCGCCTCCTCGGCGGTCCAGAACGGATGATCCCCCGCAAGAGCGAGCGGCAGGAAGAATTTCAGCGCCCAATAGGGTGACCCGGGAGAATTGTAGCTCTCGCTCATGAAGAGGTTCGGGTAGCCGTAGCCGACGGAGAGAACGCCGTCGCGCTCGGCAATCGGCATCGCCGACCACCAGCGGATATGGCGCATGTAATAGCCCTTGATCTCGGCCCAGGGCAGGGCTTCGACGCCGGCAAAGGCAAGCGCGCCCCAAAAGCCGCCCGCCGCGAAGCGGTAGGTCTGGCTGCGGCCGAAGGCAAGTGCCGCGCCATCGGGGCCGAACCAGTGGCGGATATCCCCGGCAAAGGTCTGGGCGCGACGCCGGAAGCGGTCCTTGCGCGCCTCGTCGCCTCGCGCCAGCACCGCATAGATCAGGCCGTAGAAATGCATGGCGAAGGGAATGTAATGATCGACCCGCCGGACCGGTCCGTCGCGATACCAGCCTTCCCCGAGGTCGAAAGCTTCCAGTTCTTCGAGATAGGCGAGGGTTTTCCGGTGATCGAACGCCACGCTTACGCGTTCCAGCCCGAGATCGATGAGCACACGAAAGAATTTCCAGTTGTTGTCGATGAATTCCAGCTCGCGCGCTCTGAGAAGATAGGCAGCGACCGTCTTCTTATCGCTGTCGTCAAGCGGTTCCCAGATATGCTCGGGGACAAGCGCCAGGGCGAAGCCGACGGCGGCGAGCTCGACCAGCCGCTGATTGCGGTCGGTAAGATCGCCCCAATATTCGGGATGAGCAGGATTGGTGCCGTTTGCGAGCCCGCGCCGATAGAGCTCCCAATGCGGGAACGCACCGCCGCCGGCAGCGAGCGGAACAATTCCCCAGAGCGGCCGCGCAAATCCTTCCAGGTCCGCCGCTGCCCGGTCGAAGATCGCGCCGGCTGCACCGAGGCGCACACGAGCGCCGCCTTCGGAAAAATACGGCAGCAGCGGTTCGAACAGATCGATGACGGCCTTGGAGAGGTCGTCGCGTGTCTTCAGGGGATTGCCGAAAAGCGGATTGGCCCGGGCGGGATCATATATCATTGTCAGCTCGAAATTCATGAAAAACCCGATCGGCCGCGGGCGGATGGTAACCCGCGGCCGTCGATATCTCGTGGGCCTACTTGATGGCCTTCACGCCTTCGGTCATTTCCTTCAACCCGTCGTCGACGGTGGTGTTGTCGGTCATGATCGCGTCATGCACACGGTTGAGCACCACCTCGATCTTGGCGGCGTTTGGGTTGACCGCCATCTCAAGGTAGGTTTTCAACGGCTTCAGCGCCTCCTTGCTGGCCGCATCCTCAGGAAAGCCCGGCGTTGCCGCGATCTTGGCGCTGACGTCATCCGTCTTGAGCGCGGGGAAGGTGCCCGTCGACGCGATGACATCAGCGCCCTCAGGACCGGTGACGAACTTGATGAAATCGAGAGCTGCATCCTTGTGGTCGGAATTGGCGTTGACCGCCAGCCCGGAGATCTGCGCGGCCGTTGTCCCGGCCGCGACGCCGTCGGGATGCGGGAACTTGACGATGCCCCAGTTCTTGCTCTTCGATTCACCCGATTTCACCTTGGTGATCTGGGTGCCGACGAACCAGGTTCCCATCGGCAGCATGCCGATCGTGCCGTTGAAGAAGAGCGCCGAATAATGCGTGTTTGACGTCTTCAGGAAGGCGTAGGAGGGAATCGCCCCATCCTTCTGCAGGGTGAGCGCCCTATCGTACCAGGGCTTGAGGAAGTCGTAGTCGCCGTCGACCAGCGTGTGTTTTCCGTCGAGGACGCCGGGCAGCTGAACGGTCGACCGCCAGGTATGCAGGAGCGCGCCGTAGGTCTTGTTGGTGCCCATGCCGCCGGTAAGCTTCTCGGCAGTCGCGTCGAATTGCGCCCAGGTCATGTCATTGGTAGGGTAGGGGACGCCTGCTTTGTCGAATATGTCTTTATTGTAATAGACGATCCAGAAGTCGGAGCGGAACGGCAGCGAATAGACCTTGCCGTCGATGGTCAGTTCCTCGATCAGGCCGCCATAGGGAGCCGGGTCGATCTTCTGATCCTTCACGAAGCTGCTGAGATCGGCGATGTTGCCGGCGCGCACCAGGTTGGTGTAGCCCGGCACATCCTTGATGGTGACGATGTCGATATCCTTGGAGCCGCCGGTCAGCTGCGTCGAGATCATCTGCTGATAGTCCTGCGAGCCGAGGTCCATCGGCTCGAACTTCACGTTGGGGTGTTTGGCCTGATAGGCCTCGATCAACGGCTTGTAATAGGCGGTCTTGTCCCAGTCCCACAAAGCCCATTTGAGCGTCACGGCGTCCTCGGCAAGCGCTGCGCCGGCCGTCGTTGCGGCCAAGGTGAAACCTGCCAAGGCAAGTCTCATCGTCCTCCCGAATTTATCCAAATACATTCCCGTTCTCCTTCCCTGGATCATCTCTGGATCAGTTGTTTTATGAAGCGTCTCGTATATGCGGTTCGCGGTGCGGCTGCGTTGCGTTTGGCAGGTCTAGAACCGTCACCGCCGCCCGATGGACGCCGAATGCGACGGCGAACATTCCGAGTGAAAAATTGAAGGTTGCCGGCATGAACACCGAAACCGGATAGAAGAGGATATGCGCCAGCCACAGGCTGGCGGCGAAGGCGAGCGCGGCTAGCGCCGGGAGCGGGCGGATGACCGAGGCGAGCGCGGCGAGGCGCAGCAGCCTAGAAGCCGGCAGATCGCGCATCACCATGAGAACGATGAGATGGCAGGCGAGGACCGCGATGAAAGCGGTGGCGACGAGGGCGATCGTCAGTGGTGCGCTCAGCAACAGATTGTCGCGTGCGCCGGCGGCATAGGTGACAATCGCATGGATACCGATTGCAAGCGCGCCGCTCAACGCCAGGCCCCAGGCGGTGGCGCGCCAGAAGTAGCGCAGAAAGGCTTCCGTGAAGTCCCGCAGCAGATAGGTGTTGCGATCTTCCACCAAGGCGACCGAGACCCGGGCCATGGCGGCGAGGGCTGCCGGCAGCGTCACGACGAAGAGGCCGGCCAGGATGAAGAGGATGTTCAGCTTGACCATCTCCCACCATTCGCGGACGAGGATCTCGGCGAACAGAGCAAGGCCGGTCCTCTTCGGCGCATCCTTCGCAATGCCCGGTCCCTCCCTCGTCCACATGTCCCGCAACCACTGCATAGCCGTCTCCCGCAGGCGCCTCAGTATAGAATCGAGCGTTCCGTTTCCTTGTCGAACAGCTGCGCATTGGTCATATCGGCGACCAGCGTCGCCTCCTCGCCGATATCAGGCCGGTAGCGCGGCGAGACGCGGGCGATGAGATTGCGCCCGCCTGCCACCATGTTCAGATGCACTTCCGAGCCCATGGGCTCGGCCAGTTCGACGACCGCCTTGAGGGGCGCCAGGTTCTCCGGTGCGATGTCGGCCRGCGGCAGCTCGTGGAAATTCTCCGGACGGATGCCAAGCACCAGTTCGCGGCCCTCGTAGGGGGCGATCCTGCCCTTGTCGAAATGGGCAGGCAGCGGCAGTTCCCGGCCGTCGAAGACGGCGATATAGCCGTCGTCCCGGCGCAAAATGGTCGAGGGCAGCATGTTCATCTGCGGCGCGCCGATGAAGCCGGCGACGAACATGTTGACGGGACGGTCGTAGAGGTTCTGCGGCGTATCCACCTGCTGGATGTGCCCGTCCTTCATGACGACGATCCGGTCCGCCATGGTCATGGCCTCCACCTGGTCGTGGGTGACGTAGATGAAGGTGGCGTTGAGGCGCTTGTGCAGCTTGGTGATTTCCGAACGCATCGTGCCGCGCAGTTTGGCATCGAGATTGGAAAGCGGCTCGTCGAGAAGGAAGACCGCCGGATTGCGCACCATCGCACGGCCGAGCGCGACGCGCTGGCGCTGCCCGCCCGAAAGCGCCTTCGGCTTGCGGTTCAGGAGATGAGAGATGTCGAGGATCCTGGCGGCGTCCTGCACCTGGGCATCGATGAAGTCGCGCGACACCTTCCTCAGCTGCAGACCGAAAGCCATGTTCTTGTAGACGGTCATATGCGGGTACAGCGCATAGTTCTGGAAAACCATGGCGATATCCCGATCCTTGGAGGGAACGTCGTTCATGACGTCGCCGCCGATCTTGAGCTCTCCTCCCGATATCTCCTCGAGGCCGGCGATCATCCGCAGCGTCGTCGATTTACCGCAGCCGGAGGGGCCGACCAGGATGATGAATTCCTTGTCAGCGATTTCGAGGTCGATGTCGTGGACGACGGTGAGCGCGCCGTAGGATTTGTTCAGCTCTTTAAGCGAAATGCTGGCCATCGGGTCCTCCTGAATTCACCAATAGGAAGACCAGCTGCGCGAAAGGCGCGTCAAAGCTTCCATGTAATAATAATCTCCCCAGGAGACGCATTCATCGACACCCTCGCCGCGGCAGGTGTTGAAGGGCGATTTCTTCGAATAGGTGGCGTGCAGCACCAGGCCGTTGGAGACGGCTGGGTCCTTGACCGCGTAGTGATCGGCAAGGCTCTTCATCATGCGGCGCGCCAGGGTGCGATAGCGTGCGGCCGGTTCCGGCTCGACGAGATCGGCCATTTCCAGAAGGCCGCAGGCGGTGATCGACGCCGACGAGCTGTCGCGCGGCTCGCCGTCGCCGTCCGAAAAGACGAGATCCCAATAGGGCACCATGTCGGCCGGCAGCCGGTTGAGATAGAAGGCGAGCAGCCGGTCGAAGGTTTGGCGGTATTCCTCGATCCGCTCATAGCGATAGGAGAGCGCCATTCCCGAGATGGCCCAGGCCTGTCCGCGCGCCCAGGCGCTGTCGTCCCTGTAACCTTGCTTGGTGGCGCCGCGCACCGGCGCTCCCGTGACCGGGTCCATGTAGAAGGTGTGATAGGTGGAATCGTCCGGCCGAACCGAATTGGCGAGCGTGGTGCGGGCGTGAATGAGAGCGATCTCGCGATATTTCGGATCGCCGGTCTCGCGGCTCGCCCAGTAGAGAAGCGGCAGGTTCAGCAAGCAGTCGATGATGTAGCGGTATTCTTCCGCCACCCCCTTGCGGCCCCAGGCCTGGATGAACTGGCCGACGGGTTGGAAACGCTCGATCAACTGGTCGGCTGCCAGGATGGCGGCCCTGCGGCCATCCTCATCTCCGACAAGCTTCCAGGCGGCGATGCAGGAGGGCGAATAGAGAAAGCCCATGTCGTGATGATCCGTCTCGATGCGGTTCACGATCCGATGCAGGAACGATTGGACCTGGATCTGCGCGGCATCGCGGAAAACCGCCTCGCCGCTGTGCTCGAAAGCGAGCCACAGCTCTCCGGGCCAGAAACCCGCGGTCCATTGGTCGTTCGCCACCGCGGGATAGAAATTTCCGACGCTTGAATGGTTCTGCGAGGCATGGGTGAAGGCGGGAAGGTTGCGCCTGATCTGCCCGACGGCAAGATCGAGCGCGGCTTTGACCTCCTGGTCGGTGATCGGCTGCGGGGCGACGGACGAGACGGCGTTCATGGATTTAACCCTTCAGTCCGGTCGAGGCGATACCCTCGACGAAGAAGCGCTGGAGAGAGAGGAAGACGACGAGAACCGGAATGAGGGCGACGACAGAGGCCGCCATGATGAGCCCGTATTCGGCCGAATATTGCGAGATGAACATGCGAAGGCCGATCTGGACGGTCTTCAGCTCGGTCTTGGTCAGGTAGATCATCGGCCCGAGAAAATCGTTCCAGGTGGTGACGAAGGTGAAGATCGTCAGTGTCGAGAGCGCGGGCTTCGACAGCGGCAGCATGATGCGCGCCCAGATCTGGTACTCGTTCATGCCGTCGATGCGGGCCGCCTCGCAGAGCTCGGTCGGGATCGACATGTAGAACTGCCGCATCAGGAAGACGCCGAAGGCGGTGAAAGCCTGCAGGCAGATCAGTGCCAGATGGGTGTTGTTGAGGCCGAATTCGCGCATCAGCAGGAATTGCGGCACCATATAGACCTGCCAGGGCATGGCGATGGTGGCGATGTAGCCGAGGAACAGGGTGTTCTTGTAGGGGAAATTCAGCTTGGCGAAGGCGTAGGCGGCAAAGCTGGAGGTCAAAAGTTGCAGCAGCGTGACGATGATCGTCAGCTTCGAGGTGTTGTAGATGAAGAGCGCAAGCGGGATCTTCGTCCAGATATCGACGTAGTTATGCCATTGCGGCTCGGACGGTATCCACTCGATCGGGAAGGCGAAGACGTCGCGGCTGAGCTTCAGGGATGCCGAGAGCATCCAGGCGAAGGGCATCAGCATGATGAGCGTGACGGCGATGACGATGGCGTAGATCGCGACCGATTTGAGGGTCACCTTGCGTCCTGCGATCCTCATTCACCATCCTCCCTCTGGCGCCGGAACTGGAAGACGGT
>NZ_JBFUAY010000157.1:0-10935 GCF_056406015.1 Rhizobium sp. P1_E1
GTCTGTGACCGAGGTCATAATCTTCAATAAATTCTTTATACTCTAAAGAAATTCTTTTGACTATTTAAAATATTACCTTTGTTATTGAAATATATAACGGAGGAGTCATTCAGATTTATTTTATATTCTTATATTACTATTGTAGTTGTTAACTTATTCTACGGGTAAGCAATTGTCATAAATTGTATAAAAACCGTCGCGCAGCTTCTATGAGTTTCTTGTGAAAGAATTCGATATGAATTTTATTATATATAAATGTGAGGAGTCGTCATAATTATGTATAGTTTAAACACGAGATTTTTATTTTATTACTGTTTGACTTTATAATTTATAGCATTACGAATGTCGATCAAGACAGTAAATCAATTAGTCTGCGTGGAGTTGCGCGTATGGACGGGGCGATTAGCATCAGAGACAACAGGACTAGAGGAAGCGCGGCGCGAATAGGCGAAGCGGTTACTTGCGGGCCTGTTGGTATTGTTTACGGCGGCCGGGCCGATTTGGATCACGAGTTTCCGTTTTGCCGCTCAAGTATTCGAAAGTTTCGCCGCGGTGAAGTTATTGCCAGCGCCGGTGTCCTCATCGACATGTTCGCCCGCGTACAGCGCGGAATGGTGAGCGCAAGCACGCCGCTTGCCGATGGACGAGAGTTCATCGTCGAAATCATTCCTAAAGGTGGCTTGATCGGCGAATTGGAGGTGCTGCGCAAGCAGTCTCTCAGCCTGGAATATCGAGCCTCCTCGGACTGCGAACTGCATTATTTCGACGGTCGATTGCTGCGGGACTTGTGTGCGAACGATCCGCAATTTCAGGTGAAGATCCTGTCGAAG
The DNA here is from genome assembly GCF_056406015.1 of Rhizobium sp. P1_E1. NCBI lineage: Bacteria > Pseudomonadati > Pseudomonadota > Alphaproteobacteria > Hyphomicrobiales > Rhizobiaceae > Rhizobium > Rhizobium sp. P1_E1. Next base: position 831 of record NZ_JBFUAY010000157.1, read on the forward strand.
GCACTGGCGCGTGTTTCCGAACTCGAGCTGCGGATCATTTCCAACGCCGGATCGAGTCTAAGGCAGAGACTGGCCCGGACGCTGCTGCGTCTTTCTGCCTTGTACAGAATGGATGCGCAGAATAGCGGCGACGAGTTGATCATCTCCCAACATGACCTGGCCGCGACGCTGCCGGCGTCGCGTGAGAAGGTCAACCAATGCCTGCGGCGTTTGCGCGAGAGCAAAGTGGTCGACGGGACACAGGGCAAAATCCGCATTCTCAATCGGAAGGCGCTGGAGGCTTACGCTGAGGGTGTGACGTCCCTCGCTTGAGACGTCGCGGTGATAAAAACAAAAGAGCAGAAAGCCTCAACAGAACCCGCCACCGGCGGGTTCTATGTTTGAATGGCTGTGGGTGTTGATAGTCGGACGAAGCAGGGCTGAAAGACCAAATTGGCGTTTTACCCCCATATCTTAGTGACGTTTTGCCCAAACGGCCGCGCAATTTTGCGCGACATGCTCTAGATTTCGCTCTCGGAAGCATTCCTCCAGTATTTCCACCCTTCACCCTGTATGAGCCCGTGATCGGACAGGTCCTTCCAGCTTCTGTAGGTGCCCGTATCGTCATAGACGAAGTCATCCATGTCCTTGCCCGAGGAGTATACGGTGTATTCCTCCGTATGTTGGGACAGGTGTGCCGCGTCGGCAACCTTGTGCACGAAGGTCGACAGGAACTTGAAATGCAGAAGGGCGCCGGATACGCCGAGCGCTCCGCGCATGTCGCCCAAATTCAGGGAGAGTGGCCAGACCTGGTGCGATGATTTGAGAAACAGACGTTCACCCTGGACATAGACGAGAGGTATCTTGTTAAGCGCGGGGCCGTCCCAGAGCCGGTCGTGGAAATAGACCCTCCCGCGAACGCCGCCCTTGATCCATATTGTCCCGTTGCGTTCGTCGAAATGCGCGACATATCCGGATCGGTCGAAGAGATTGCAGACCTCGAGCGGGTTGCGACCGGGTTCGCAGATGTTTTCAAGAACGGGATGCGGGCTGTACATGTCGATCATGACCGAGCGGAGGGAGTGGCCGCCCATGGAATCGATATAGGCGGTCAATTGATCAATCGGCCGGGTGTCGCAATGGGGATAGACGAGAAATTCATCTGCATCAACATACAGGACCCACTTCTCCCGGCAGTGCCGGTTGATGACTTCGTTGATCCAGTCGTTTCCGAATCTCGCCGCCTTGTAGGACCCATGAGCCGAAAGAAGAGAGACATCGTCGAAGCTGGACAGCAACTCAGCCGTGCCGTCGGTGGAGCCGTTATCGATGCAGATGAAGTGCTCGAAGCCGAGATTACGATAATACTGCAGGAAGAAGGCCAGCCGGTGCCCTTCGTCGCGGATGACGCAGATGACGACGTGGCGCGCCTGCTTGAGCCCGCTGCGCAGCAGGTCATAGCGAACCTGCCGAGCCTTGAGCGACCGGCGCAGGCGGGCTTTCACGTAATGCGAGATACTGGCGGCGGAAGCCCTATAACTCATATTCTGTCCTGAACATTATCCATTCCTGGAATGAATGGATGAATACTTGCGCTTCCGTCTGCAAATCCACGGCTCGACCGGCGACGCTGAGTTCAGTCACGCGGACATTCAGGTCGGACCAACCATACATCATCATACTGCGTAATCGCCAACCAGCAGGCTCTGGACCCGAGGATTGGATCCGTCTTTCTCAATTGCGTGTTCGATGCGTGCCCGTATCGACCTGTATTTATACAGCATCTTACGGTCGAAGCTTATTCCGCGATACAGCGAGTTGTAAATCGGATGTGCTTTGCGCAGGTCGACGTAGACCTGGCTTTCCTTATCGGTCCATGGAAAGAAGGTTCCGTGCCATGGCTTCGGATGCGCCATATAATGGACGATCGACAAGGAGGACATGTTCACCAGATGAAGGAACTGTTTGGGAAAGTTCCAGCGGTTCGATACGAGGATGAGCGCTGAACCGCAGACATAATTCAATGCGCCCTGATCATGTTTGCCCTCGCAGGCCTCGGGATTTTTAGCAAAAAGCTCAAGCGCCTCCTGCCCGATCCAGCCGTTGYGATGGAATTTCAGGACTCCCGCGTTGAAATAGTGGCTGCTGCTTCCAGTATCGAGGAAGTCATGGATCGCCGTATAATCTCGCGCCGCGAAAAACCGGCCCTCTGGAACCGTGGCGCTTTCGAACGCACCGAGATCGCTGACGATCTGGGTATCACCGTCGAGGTAGATGATCTGGGTATAATTGTCAGGCAGGATCTCGCAAAGGACCAGCTTGGCCATCGTGCTGACGCTGATGCGTCCCTGGAAATGCGAACTGTCGAGCTTGCCGAGCGAGTCCTGTAGCGCTTCGGTCGCATCGATCAGTATGACACTGCTCCTTGCAAGCAAGGCTTTCAGCTCTTCGAAATTATCGAGATGTTCCGACAAGAGGACGCAGACATCGGTCGCGGGGCTTGCGAATTTTCGAGCCTGAAGCGCCGAGAGAATAGTCGGAAATGAATACTCGACATCCGTGACGTAGACGACGCACTGATTGTTCATGTCATCACCCTTCCGATTGTCCGCAATACAAATGAATCGGCATTGTCTTTCCAGTCGAGGGAACCGTTGTGAATTGCGCTGACGGGTCTGTCATATGAAGGCCCTGTTCGGTATATATAGCCGGCGTCCAGACCGGTGGAGCTGAATCGGAGTCTGGCTGCCGGCGGCTTTTGTGTGTTTCATTGTTGAGATATTCGCCATGAAGAGTGCCTTGCCTGTCACAGGGCTGTGTTTCGACTTCTTGTTTCGCGGTACGAAGATTGGTGCCGGGACCCTTGTCGGAATGCGGAGGGAAGGGGGATTGTCATGCTGATCACCGCGCTCGTGGCAACCGTGATTTCGATCGCTGCCGGGGCTGCCATCCGGGCTTGGGCTTTCGCAATTTTTGCATTCCTCGTGGCAATCGGCTTCGGCAGCGTGGCTTTTGCCGACGGGTCTTCGGTGACCGTGGGCGCGCTCTCCGGTATCGCCATCCTCGCGCTCATGGAAATCGGATTTCTGGCAGGCGCGTTCCTGTCGGGGCTTTTGCGGCGTAGTGCCAGGCTGCGGGAAAACAATTCCGTCGCAGATAGCGTCGCGACCACCACTGAGCGCCCGCAAGGCTAATGTTGGCATAGAACCTGCAGCATATCCGTGTGCGGATGACCTTGCCGGACCGCATTCGTCCGACCGGCCACTTTTACACGCGATCCTTGAAAGACGCGGCGCGGCCAGCCGAGGTCGACCCAGTGCCGACATGCCGATGGCTTGACGAGATCGCCATCCCGCGCGGTGGCTGAGCTTCACAGCGGGCCTCATCGTGTTGAAAACATCGGCGCTCTCGGCAGAGATGTCGATGTCTCCAGTGGGGTTCGGTTGGCAAGCGATCGGTTTGCGCGCCGTGGTGCGATATTGGTTGCCGCCAGGCAGCCGGCCGCCAGACCCGCCGTCGTGCTGAACAGCAAGCCGAGATCGGTACCGCTTCCCGATATCGCCGCCGAGGCGACCTGCGCGATGGATGCCATAACCGCAGCGTTTCCGATCGCGCGGATCTCCCGATCGCCTGACATATGCCGGCCGGAGGCTCTCACAAGGCTGTACAGGAAGGCGGCGAAGAGAAGAGTGCCGGTCAATCCGACATTGGAGAGCAATGCAGCGATGAAGCTCGAGGCTCGAACCGTGCCGAGCCCGGCGCCGAAGGTGGCTGTATCGACGAATGCGATCAATGCCAGCGTGTTCCAGGCAGTGCGCTCTTCGCCGGATTGCGATTGAAGCTTGTCCGACAAGGTGGTGTTCACCAGGCCGGCGATGGAATCCCACGCATCGGGGACAAGGCTTAGCGCGACGATCCCGCAGGGAATCAAGAATAGCGTGATCACCAGGAGTGTCACGTGCGGGGTCGCGGCCGGGCCGCTGATCAGTCGTTTCAAGCAATACAGCACGAACATGCAGACAACGAAGATGCCGGCGATATAGGCGGTTGTCGACGTGCAAAGGACGATCGTCGGGCCGATGAAAAGCGTTGCAAGTCCGGCCATACGGCTTTGGATGCGCTCCAGCCAGAGCATGAGCGTGAAGGAAAAATAGGCCAATGCGACCGCGCCATAAGTGCTTGCTTCCGGGAACGGACCGACGATGCGTTTGAAGCCGCTGATCGTCTCGGCCGTATGCATCGTATAATTCGCATTTCTGATGACATCGAGCAGGTAGGACTGGTCGGTCAGAAACGTTCCGATATCGATCAGCGCCAGGGCAAAACATACGATCGAGGCCACGATCAACTGCAGTGCGATGAAACGGGCATAGCCGAGCCTGGTAAGCCCCGAGACGACGGCAAAGCAGGCGAGGTCGCCAAGCAGATAGACGGACTGGCTGAGATTGGACGAACCCGGCGACAGGGGAGCGGCCACCGTCGACATCATGCCCGTGGCGTCTCGTGCAGAGGAGTAGACGAGGGTCGCCCCTGCAAAGATGCGGGGCAAAAAGAAAGACGATGCCACGGAAAACAGGATGTAGGCGGCAAACCAGAAACCGGGACCCGGATAGGCGATGCTGGCCAGCATGGCCTGTGTTTGAGCCGGGCGCAGCAGGGCGGCGGCCACGAGAAAAAGCACCAGAAGATGGCTCGGCTGGATGCTGCTGCCGCCGAGCGCGGGCAATTGGAGAGCCGCCGCCGCCCCCAGCAGCGTCGACAGGCAAAGGGTCGCAATCGCAAATCGCGCGCCGTTGACCATGCCGAGCAGGCCAAGCAGCAGAACGATGAAACCGATCGGTTCTATCGACATGCTTCAAATCCCGATCCGGACGGCGAGCGGCGGAGGCATCGGTTTTGCCGAAGACCGGCATCCGCCTTTCGGGGCGATGCTTGAGGCGCAAGCCGCCAGCTGTCGTCGATGGTCACAACCGCCCCCTAATTCGATCCCGTCTGGGATATCCAGCCGGGAGCCGCCTGATTATCGCCTGCCACCTTCGACAGCGGGACGGTCGAGGTTTGCTGCTGCGGCGCGGACTGCAACTGCAGCGGAGGCGACGGCGTCTGAAGGTCCGTATCGATGCCGATTTCGACGACATCATGCGGCCGCAAGGTGGTCGTCTCGTCCGCCTCGATGTTGCGATAAGTCCCGTCTTCGTTGCGACGCACGATCCTGTAGTTCTTTTGTGCTCTGCCAAGACCCGGCGTTTCCGTATTCATCTGAGCGAGCTGCGCGCTGTAGCCAGCCTGCTCGCCCAGAAGCTGGGCCACCTGGATGTCGATCGCCGCCCTGCCGATCGCGAGATTGACCTGGTTCAGCAGCTCCTGGTTTTCACTGTTCTGCCGATTGACGATATTGATCTTCGAACGATCGGCTTCGCTGAGCCCCTGGCGAGCCGTGGTCAGAGCGACTTCGAGATCGATCAGGGTGCCTTGTGCATCCGCGACCCCGCGGTCGACCGAGACCTGACGGGAATTGCTGACCAGGCCCTTGCTCACCAGGCTGTTGACATTATCCAGTTCCTTTTGCGCGAGGTCGATCTGCCGCTTCTGCGAATTGATCTTGGCCTCGAGCGACTGGACCTGCTGGCCGTAGAGACGGGTGAGGTCGCTCGCCGCATCGATCTGGCTTTCGATATCGACACGTCGCAGCCGCATCAGGTTCAATTCCTGCGCCTTCAGCTTGTCTACATCGGGCGTTCCGGCGAGCTCGGCAGGGATCTCGAAACTCTGTTCGCCGGCGATCTCGGCACGCAACCGCGCCTGACGCATCAGAAGATCGCGCCGGTTGAGAATGGCCGTTCGATAGGCTCCGGCAGCCTGGATCCGGTCGCGCTCGAAGACGGTATTCTCCTCGCGCTCCCGAAGGAAGCCGCCGGCGATGCTGACGGCCTTCATGACCGTCATATCGGCTTCAAAAGCATAACGCCCGGGGGTCTGCACTGTCCCGGTTACGAAGATCGGCGCATGCTGGGCAATTTCCACGGCGATGAACGGCTTTCCCGGCAGTTCCGCCTTTTCGGAGAGCGCAGTGGCGATCGCATCGGAAACCTGTTCCGTCGTCTTGCCAATCGCCTGCACCTGTCCGGCGATCGGGATCGCCAGATTGCCGGCATCATCGACTGTATATGTCCCGCCGAGTGCTTCCCAGCTGGCATACCGGGAATCCGAAGATCGCCATTCGACGACGCGCAGTCTCACCTGATCTTCCGGCACGAGGGTATAGTTTTCCGCATGGGCGACGCTCCAGCCGGTCACGCAGGAAAATACCAGCAAGGCAAGAGCGGCGGAGATGAGGCGATCGGACAAGGATGTGCGCTGCATTGTCTGCTATCTCCGTTTCGTTGCGATCGACGGCGAAGGCATCTCGCGCGGCGAGGGATTGCCGAATTCGAGAATGCGGGACGGCGAGGCGCGGCCGACAAGAAGATCGGACAGCGCCAGCAAATTGCCGTTCAAACGTCCCCAGCGGTCGATCAAGCGATCATTGAACAATAGGCCCCGCGTATTCGCCAGGATGTTACGGCCGATCTGCGCAACGGCACGGCCCTTCGACATCGTGCCCTTCCGGATCAGGTAGACAGGATTGGCAACCTGCGAATAGCCGAGTCTTCGGCCGGGCTGGCGCCCGGATCTGACGCCGAGATGCACCCCGCGGGCGCCTTCGACGCGTACGGACCTGCCGTAGCGGGCGATGGACCGGCTGAAATCGACATCCTCGAGCCAGCCGTAGAGCGGCAGTTGTTCATCAAAGGCCAGTGCGTGCTCGAGAATGGGTGAAAGGCGAACCGCCATATTGCATCCGTAGGCGTTATAGACTTCCGTCACCTGCTCGGCTCCTTCGGCCGCAGTTTCAAGAACCAGCAGGGCGTTTGACATGCTGAGGCCGCCGTCGAGGATGCCATCGGCCAGAACTTCACCGGTGGCGATTGCCACGTCGGGGTTTGCCGCAAAGACAGCCGCCATCCGCGACAGGAAGGTCGCGGCGGGAATGAAGTCGTCATCCAGGAAGATCAGAACATCCGTATCGGCCGCCGCCGCCTGGATGATCCTGTTGCGCTGAGAGGTCAGGCCGCGGCTGCCGACGATGACTTCAACATCGAGGCGCTCGGCGAGCCCGGCGGCGTCGTCGATCGTGGGCACGCAGACGATCAGCCGCTCGGGCTGGTCCGGCAGGGTGGTGAGATAATCGATCGTCTCCCGCAGTATCGAGGGGCGGCCTGCCGAGGCGATCCCCACGGCCATTCGCAACGGGCGGTTCGCGCGCTCAGCCATGGCTTCAGCGCGGCAAGGAACAGGCGCCGGCCCGATCCGGCCGTCCTGCCTGGTTGCTTCTGCCGAAGGCGAGGTCATGAGTGCATTCTTTCCGGTGCATGGTTGATGACTGCGCCGAGGATCTCCGCGCCGACATTCCGCAGGGTGTCGATGACGCGCAGGGTGTCGTCGATCGAGGTGCGTCCGTGCGAGGTGACGACGAGGACACCGTCCAGCTCCGGCGCGATCGCATTGGCATCCGGCGAAGCAGAGAATGCGGAAATGTCGATGAATATGGCGTCGAACTCCTTTTTCAKGTCGGCGAAGCTCAACTGCGTGCGGCGGGAACTCAGGCGAATGGCCGGCGTCACTGCTTCGACCTTGCCGAGGGGGAGGAATTTCAGTGTCGAAGTGAGGGGCAATGCCGCCGTCTGGATCAGTTCGCCATTGTCGAGAACATCGACGAGGCCTGTGGAACTATGGGGCGCGATCGATTTGCTGAGTGACGACTTCTGCGCAGCCGCATCGATCAGCAGCGTGTGAGCCCCTGATATCGACGACAGTACTGCAAGTTCACATGCTATGGTCGAGGCTCCGCTGCCCGGATCGACGGCGACGATTCCAATGACGACCCGGCGTTTGCGTCGAAGACCGACAACCGTCGCGCTCAGTTCCGCCATGCCCGGAATAACAGGATAGGCGGCTGTGCTGCTGCCGGTACCGGCGGGGAGGAAACGCGTAGGGAGATGGGTCTTCCTCGATGTCGCCAGCAAAGTGACAAAGGGCAGCCCACTGGCTTCAGCGATCTGATGAGGGCGGATGATCCGGCGATCGCCGACGTGCCTTATCATGGCGAGTGCCAAGCCGACGCCAAGACCGACCGCCGCCGCAAAGGCGATGATGAGCGTGCTGCGCGGTCTGGCTTTCGAGAGAGGCAGCGTGGCCCGCGAGACGATCGTGGCATCGGACACCGGGTAGGTGATGCGCTGCCGGGCTTCCGTCAGCTGGTTCAAGGTATTTTCATAGAGGCTGCGGCGGGCATCCGTTGCGCTCTGCAGCTCCGCAAGCTTGAACTGATCGCGCGGGTTGCTCGTGAAGCTGGCCAGGGCGCTGGCAGCCTCGGCCAGTCCACGCTGCTGCTCGCTTACGAATCTTTCCAGCCATTCGCTATATTGCCGGGAAGCATTGGCCTTCATGGCGATATTCTTCTGGATATATTGCCTGGCGAGCATATCGGCGATGTCGACGGCCCTCTGAGGGGTCGACGCAGCCGCTGAGATCTCGATGATCGTCGAACTCCCGACCCGGCGTATTCCTATCATGTTCAGCAGCGTGGCGATCGCCCTATCCTGGATCCGCTCGTCCTCTGCGTGCGGTTGTGCTTCACGCGGCCCTGTGCCTGCCGCTTCCTGCGATTCCGTATCCGGTTCAGAAGAAATCCCCATCAACCAGTTCTTTGCCCTATCCTGCAGCGAAGGCGTCTGATCGACAAAGTCAGGATCGGTATCGAGACCAAGTGCCCTTACCGTTCCGCCGACGACATCGCTGGATCTGGCAATCTCCAGCTGTCCCTCTATGAACGCGTCTTCCGCGAAAGCCCTCTGTGCTTCAGAGCCGCTCACCTGTGGGACAATCACAAGTTGCGTGCTGGCAACGAAAGTCGGGTCGGCGGTCAGCACGTAGGTCCCGGCCATTGCGAGGAAGGCAAAAGTTGCCGCCAGAACCCACAGCCAGCGCATTCTGAGAAAGAAAAGCATATCCCGCAAGGTCAGCGGGGAGTTCCCGCCGGGAGCCGCGGCAGCCAGAGGTATCGGCGAAACGCCGCTGAAGATCGTGCTGGAGGTCATATCGTCCTAATCCAAAATGGCGAGATCACGGAGTAACCAGGTAGTGGCAGCTTGGAGGGGACGGAGGGAGTAGCATATCTTCCGATTTCGGGCATGATCGGCAGCTCTCCCCTTGCATGCTCAGTACGAGCCACGTTGCGAAAACAGAGCGGGAATGGTCTTGGCAATGATGACGAAGTCCCGGCCGAGCGACCAATTGTCGAGATAGTGAACGTCGAGGGAAACCCGGTACTCGTAACTGACATCGTTGCGCCCGCTGGTCTGCCAGTGACCGGTCWGGCCCGGGCGCACGGCCATGTAGGCCCATACATGCTCGCCGTAGCGCGGCAATTCCTCGGCGGTGATCGGCCGGGGGCCGACAAGGCTCATTTCGCCACGCACGATATTGATCAGTTGCGGAAGCTCGTCGATGCTCGACCGCCGCAGAATCTCGCCGACTGCCGTGATCCTCGGATCGTCCTTCAGCTTGCGTGTCGCTTCCCATTCGCTTCGCGCAATCGGGTTGTTTTGCAGCAATTCGGCAAGCTGAGCACTCGCATCGGTCTTCATCGTGCGAAACTTGAGGCATCCGAACGGTGCTCCGCCGACGCCGATGCGCGTATGGGAATAGAAGACCGGGCCGCGGTCGCTTATCTTCACGATCACCGCGACGATCAACAGAAGCGGGGAAAGCAGGATCAGTGCAATGATCGCGATGAGAAGGTCTATCGCGCGCTTCGACGATCTGCCTGCCGCACGAGGCAGGGACGAATGGAGATCGCCGCCTTTCGCGGACCGTCCGACACGCGACCAGGCCTCGAAACTATGTGCTTCCCATGTCATCAGTGGTCTCCAAAATATTCCGATTAAGAACCATTCAAAGTTTGCTGCGCCGCACTCTTGTTGTCTGTTACCAAGGTCATAATCCTTAATAAATTCTTTATGCTACTAAACGGCATTCGAGAATTCCGACTAGTCCTCGATGGCCTCTTTTCATTGCAAATGCC
>NZ_JBFUAY010000158.1:0-10919 GCF_056406015.1 Rhizobium sp. P1_E1
TCTTGCAACTGCTCGGCTTGTGCCGCATCGGCCTTCCAGAACGGGCTCTGCATGAAGCAGTCACCAGTCAGCGAACCGACGCGTATCCCGTGCCCTGCCCGCAGCGCCGTGATCTCCGCGCGGCCAGCCTCGGTCAGCAGCGGGTTGCTGTAGAGCAGGTCCTGATCGAGCGTCCACTCCATGAGGCCGAAGCCATGAGCCGCGGCCGTGGGAAACTCACCTTGCCAGCAGTCCCATGGAAAAGCCTGGATGCGGCCGTTGACGAGCGGCGACAGCCGTCCCTGCATGAAACCAATACGCTCAGACATTTTTGATCACCATCATCATGTTGGCGGTTGCCTTGTTCTTTACGAGTCGCGCGACGTATTCATCGTTGAGTGCTTTCATCTTCGCGGTGAGCCAGGCCGACATATCGGTGTCCGTGCCGGCCAGGTCGATTTCGCTGAGGCCAACATTGCAGGTCGCCTGGGGTCCGTTGTTCATGATCCAGTTCAGGTGATTCAACAGGTTGTAGTCCTGAGTGAATGAGATATCGATCTGCGCGTTGCCGAAACCCGCGAGCTGCGCGGTTTTCCTTAGTGAGTCTTCGGTGAAGTAGTGCAGATGCGCTGAATGGTAGAAGAACTTCTGGTATGCCTTGACATTCCAGACCGACAGTAACGGGTCGTTGAGGTTGGGCACTTCAATAAACAGCGTCGCACCTTTTTGGGTCGACTGTTGCAGGTCGCGCAGAAACACAACGGGATCCTCGACGTGTTCGAGCACCTGGAATGCACAGACCACATCGTATCGCTGGTCCGCAAAGCGGGACTCGCGCAGAAATTCTGAGTCCGCCTCTATGTCCAGCTCCGATGACATGAAGTCACAGCAGGCCTTGTCGAGCTCAATCGCGTTGACGAGCGCCACGCGATCCTTGACATTGACCAGGAACTGCCCCGATGAGGCGCCGACTTCCAGCAGGCGGGTTTCGGCCGACAGGTATGGCCTGATGGCCTTGAGCCGATCATGCTGGTAATTTTTGTAAACGTCGAAAATCTCGCGCGCGTTGGTCGCCGCGGCTTCGGCATTGTGCGAATACTCCTGGCGGTAATTCTCTGCGTAGTAGGCTTTGGCGTCCGGTGCCTGATTCTCCGAAAGAAAACCGTGTCGGCAGGACTCACAATAAAAAACGATACCTGTGCCTCGTCGCAAAGTAGTAGACAGCACGCTGGCGGTTGCTTGCCTGCAGAGCGGGCAACTGGCTTGGTGAGAGTGTTGGGTAAAGATCATTGTGGGATCATTCCTGCAATATTTCGACCAGTTCCAGCAATACGCCTTCGGGCCCCCGGCAGTAGGTGACCTTGACCTTGCCGTCTGGGGAATGCTGTGGTGGTGCAAAAAAAGTGACGCCCGCACCTGCGAGTTTTTTGCAGAGGACGTCGATATCTTTCACGGTCATTGCAACATGCGTAAAGCCGGTGGAATAAGGTGTTCCGGTCCAGGCTGGCCTGTCTGGGTGCGAATGGAAATAAAGCAACTCGATCATGCCGCCTTCAGGTGCGGTAAGTTTCGACGTTGTCAGGCGCACGTTTTTCAGGCCCATCATTGCGTCGATGTGCGGCCCGGACTCGTCCATCTGCCGTGCCACGGTGAACCCCAGCAGGTCCCGCCAGAAGCGCAGCGCCGCATCGAGGTCGGCGACGACCAGGCCGGTATGGCGAATCTGCGTGATCATTTGGCCGCGATCTCGGCGATAGCCTCGCCGAGCACATCCACACCTTCGAGCAGGGCTTCGTCGGTGATCGTCAGTGGAGGGCCGATCTTGATCGATTCGCGCCCGGTATGCACGACCAGCAACCCCTTCTGCATGCAGAGTTCAGCGACCTCACTCGTGAACGGGCCGTCGGCCGTGCCGGTCTTGGGGTGTTTGAACAGTACCGCCGCGATCAGGCCTCGACCCAGCAGGTGTGAGATGCGATCGGGAAAACGCGCCTGCAGTTTGTGCAGTGCGGCAAACAGCAGCTCGCCCTTGCGCGCGGTCTCGGCGACAAGATTGCGATCCTCCATCTCCTCGATGACGGCGAGGCCGGCGGCGCAGACCAGGGGGTTCGCCGAGTGCGTGCTGCTCATGTTGCCGACATCGGGCAGGTCCATGATCGCGGCGCGGCCGATCACGCCGGACAGCGGTACGCCTCCGCCCATGCCCTTGCCGCAGCAGATCAGGTCGGGTGTCACGCCGTAGTGCTGGAAGCCGAAGGCCTTGCCGGTGCGGCCAAAGCCCGCCTGCATTTCGTCAAAGGTCAGCAGGATGCCATGCTTGCGGCAGACGCGCTCGATGGCCTGTACATATTCTGGCGGGTAGAACACTGCGCCCCATCCCTGGAAGGTTTCGAGCATGAAGCCGCAAACGTCTTGCGCAATGTCGATGCCGGCCTTCTCGAGCCTGGCCAGGCTTTCGTCCAGAAACGCTTCCGGCGTGCGCCCGGCCAGGGCCCATGGATAGGGGAACGGGATGTGGTGAATGTCGGCATCCTGGTAGCCTATCCATTCGCGCTGGGCCAGATTACTGCTGAGCATTTGCGCGCCCATCGTGCGGCCGTGCCAGTTGCCTTCGATGCAGATCACGCCGCGGCGGCGTTTGCCYTCCTTCTGGCCGTTCATGCGCATGAGCTTGAGTGCGCCTTCGGTCGCCTCGGTGCCGGCCGAAAGCAGGAAAGCCTTTTCGAACGGCGCACCGGCGAACGCGACCAGTTTTTCGAGATAGCGCGCGCGGTTTTCGTTCGCATAGGCATAACAACCATAGAGCGGGCGGTCCAGCGTTTCTTTCATGGCGGCGGTCACGCGCGGATTTGAATGTCCGACGTTCGCGACAAAAATGGTCGAGGTGAAGTCGATCCAGCGGTTGCCAGCGGCGTCGTAAATGCTGTAGTCCTCGGCCCGATCCCAGACCAGCGGCAACTGCCCGTGCATGGAACGCGATTCGCAGGCCTCAAGCCGTTCGAGCACTTCGCGCGTGCCCGGCGTCGGGATCGCGGTCTGGATCAGGCGGTTGGCGGTCGAGACCGGTGGAACGGATTGGGGCAGGCGGGAAAAAGAATGTGCGGCCATGATTGTCTTCAGTTGAAAAGTTTTTGTGATACACCCGGCATYCGGGTGATCTGGAATTCCAGGTGTTCGAAATCGTCAAGCGTGTCGACCTCGACCACCGATGGCGTGATGAAGGGCAGCACATGGTTGCCGTGCATCAGACCCGACTTCCGGATGAACGCGCTCGACAGCACATCGACATAGCCATTGGCCTGGTAGGTGTTCGGAAATTGCTGGCGCGCGTTGTTCGCCGCGTCAAGCTCGGTATTGTCCGCACCAAGGCGCTTGAGCTGGCCCCCCTCCGCCATCTCGAAGGTCTTGTAGGCCGACTCGGACATCTCGTGTACCGATCGCAGCGCGGTTGCTTGCGGCGCTGCGATGAAAGCTTTCACTGCGTCATCGATTAACTGCGGGTCGCGCAGTGGCGTGGTTGGCCTGATATGCACGATGTATTCGGGCTCGCCGCTTTCGGCTGCCAGCCAGTCGAGCGCGTGGACAATGAAGTCATAGTCGGTCGAACGGTCGCCCGAGATCRCTTCAGGGCGCAGGAACGGCGCTTCGGCGCCGAGTTTCCGTGACAGCGCTGCGTATTCGGCCGAGTCGGTTGAAACGATGACGCGGTCGATGGTTGCCGACCGCAGGCAGGCGGCGATCGACCAGGCCAACAGCGCGTGGCCGCCAAGGGGTTTGATATTTTTGTGGGGAACTCCCTTGGAGCCCGCTCGCGCCGGAATCAGCGCCACGATTTTTGTCATTTCTTTTCGGCTCCCTTTGGAAAATACCAGGCCTCGACCAGGCCGCACAGAATATGCCCGACCAGAATGTGGCACTCCTGGATGCGCGCGGTTTCATTCGACGGAATACGCAGGCATTCGCAAGCTTCATTGAGCTTGCCACCGCTCGCGCCGGTCCAGGCGAATGTGCTCACACCGCGCTCGCGGGCGACCTTGACGGCCATCAGGATATTGGCACTGTTGCCGCTGGTCGAGATCGCGATGAAGACGTCCTCCGGTTTCGCCAGTGCCTCGAGCTCGCGCGCAAACACGAACTCATAGCCGTAGTCGTTGCCGATCGCGCTGATCGCTGRATTGTTGGCTGCCAGTACCACCGACGCGAGCGGCGCGCGGTCGAACAGGAAACGCGAAGTGAACTCCGCCGACAGATGCTGTGCATCGGCAAAGCTGCCGCCGTTGCCTGCAAAAATGATCTTGCCGCCGGCCTTCAGCGAGGCCAGGCAAGCCTGCGCGAGTTTCTCGATCTGCTGCAGCAACGCGCCGTCAGCCAGCAGCGCTTGCTTGACCGCGATGGACGCTTCGATCTGTGTYTTGATCTGCTCTARGCTCACAGGGTACCTTCCAGCTTTTCGAGCGCGATCCAGAAACCYTCGCCGCCGTTCTTGTGGCCCTGCCAGATCTCGGGGATGAACGAAGCGGTCGGGCAGCCTTTTTCCAGGATTCTGCYGAGTCGCGTGAAGTCGATGTCGCCTTCGCCGATCTGCAGGCCCTCGCCGTTGAGGCCCTGGGCGTCGCCGAGATGCAGGTGCGCCGAGATCGGCGCGATCTTTTCGGCGAAGTCATAGAAGTCGATGCCGAAATGGTTGCAGGTCAGGCGCGTGTGCGAGATGTCGAAACACATGCGCAGGTTCAGGCGTTGGCACCAGTCGACGATTTCCTCGATGCGGACGAAGATGTTCTGGAAGCGCTGACCGCCGAAATGCCAGGGGAAYGGCGCCATGGTCTGCGGGATCAGTTCGACGCCTTCCATGTCGAGTTCGCCGAGGCTTTTTGCGAAGCGTTCGTAATAGGCCGTGATGACGTCGGGCGGCAGCGGCGCGTCCATCGTGAAGCCGCCGATATTCGCGACGATCGGCGGTCGGATGGTCTTCGGAAAGAAGCGTTTGAGGCCGCGCGTGATATTGATGACGCGCTGGGTTTCAGCGATCGACTGGCGGCGGTAGTCTTCGTCGGGCGAGGCCAGATCCATGAGCCGGCTGTTGGCGAACAGCTCGGGCGCATGGACCACAAAATCACAGGGATAAGTGCCACTCAGGAAATCGTCCAGCTTGAGCTCCATGTCCGAATACGACAGGTGAAATTCGAACAGATCGGGTTTGATGCGCGAGTTGTATTCACCGAAGTCGTGGTAACGGACAGGCACCCCCCAAGGGCGCTTGAAGCGGTAAGGCCGTGGCTCGATCCGTTCGTCCTTGAGGTCCGACGGATAGAAGAAGTCCTCTGCCGCCATGTCGTGCTGCAAGGTGCGGCCCAGCAGTTTTTCGTAGTGCTGCGGCGACAGGCCCTGGCCAGGGCTGCGCACCTGCACATCCTCAGGCCGGACGATCGAGCCCTTCTTGAGGGCTTTCGCGGCGACCAGGCTTTTTCCGAGGTTCTCGCGGTTGATCATCTCGCCTTGTGAGATGCGGCGCTCACGGCCGTCACCGAGCGCCTGCTCGATCTCGCGGATACCCTCGATCAGGCGCTTGAATTCCGCATGCTCGAGGCTGGCCGCGTGGTCGGGGCCTTCCATGCCGCGGTCCAGCGTGAAGTGGCGTTCGATCACGCAGGCACCGAGGCCGGTCGCGGCCAGGGTGACGGCGATACCTCGCTCATGGCCTGAATAACCAACCAGTGGATGGATCAGTTTGAGTTTTTCCATCCAGCGCAGGTGGATGTCGTGCAGCGGCGCCGGGTAGGTGCTGTTGCAGTGCAGCAGCACGAACGAAGCGTTGCGCTTGTTAAGGAAGTCGACGGTGACCTGGACTTCCTCGCGCAGGCTCATGCCGGTAGACAGGATCAGCGGTTTGCCGGTTGCGCAGAGCTTCTCGAGCAGCGGCAGGTTGGTCAGGTCGGCCGAGGCTACCTTGTAGGCCGGCACGTGCAACTGCTCGAGCACGTCGACGCTGTGTTGATCCCACGGCGTGCAGAGGTAGAGAATGCCCTTGCTCCCGCAATAGGCTGCGAGTTCGCGGTGCTGTTCAATTGAGAGTTCGAAGCGGCGCAGCAGGTCGAGCACGTATTCGGTGCCGAGGTCCTCGCCGTCCTTGCGCAGGGTGCGCTGGCGGTAGACCTCGTCGAGTTTACGCAGCTGGAACTTGGCGCAATCCGCGCCCATCTCGACGGCCAGGTCGACCATCTGCCTGGCGCGCTCAAAGCTGCCGTTGTGGTTGTTCCCGATCTCGGCGATCACAAATGCCCTGCCGGCTCCGACCTCAAAATTGGAGATGCTGATGCTCATGTCTTTTCCGGGTGGGGTTGATTCTTGCCTTCGCGCGCGGACCAGGCGCGCAGCCCTTCCTGCTCGAAGCGGAATGGGCGCACATTCAGGCCCAGGCTTTCGAGCTTTCCAATGAGCTCGTGTTTACGGAACGGTGTGACATAAAAAAGAAAGAACCCGCCGCCGCCGGCGCCAAGCAGCTTGCCGCCAAGGGCTCCGTGCGCGCGCGCGTCCTCATAGATTTGGTCGAGCCGGTCGTTCGATATCTTGCTGCTGAACTGGCGTTTGAGCAGCCACGACTCATGCAACGCCTGGCCGAACTGCAGCAGCCTGCCGCGCAACAGATGGTTGCGAATGCGGTAGGTGAGCTCGACATTGTTCTGCACTTTCTGCCTGATGTCGTGCTGCTGCATCTGTTGGCGCTGGTCCTGATGGATGTCGCCGGAGTCGTGTGGTGAGCCGGTATCGCAAAGTACCAGGCTTTCCTCAAGTTCGAGCTGAACATCGGCCGGTATCCGCAGTGGATGAACGATGTTCTGGTCCATCCGGAATTCCATGAAATTGAAGCCGCCAAACACCGTCGCATACTGGTCCTGCCAACCGCCCGCAATACCCAGATAGAGCCGCTCGGCCTGAAATGCGAGTTCCGCGATTTCGTGCGAGTCCCAGCGGTCCTGGCGAAACTGATTGAAGCAGCCAAGCACGGCTGCCGCGAGTACGGCCGAGCCACCTAGCCCGGAATTCATCGGGAAATCGGAATGCAGGTAGAGCTCAAAACCAAAGTCTGGGTGTACTGCCTTGATCAATGCCAGGATCAGCCCGAAACGGCCCTTTTGTGACAGCGCGTGCTGCAGGTCGTTGGCATGCAGCGATTCACCGAGGTCGCGTGAATGGATCTCGATGCGCGTGTCGTCGCGCTTGCGCAAAGTGGCGTGGCTGTAGAGCGAGATCGTTGTGTTGATCACGGCTCCGCCTTCACCGGCGAAGAAATGCGTGAGGTCTGAACCGCCACCGCCAAAGCTGATCCGCACCGGCGAGCGCGCCCGCGCATAGACTGGCTCCTCGATCTGACGCGGCATGTGGTCGCGGCTTACGATTCCGGCCAGGCGCCGGTTTTCGTCGAGCAGCGGTATGACTTTGATGTGGTGGTCGAGCTGTTTGAGCAGCAGTTCGCGCGAACTTGCCTTGTCGGCCCAGACGAAGTCAGGGTTGGCGCAGGACTTGATGGCGTCCTCGAGTTGCGCGCCTTCGAGCAGCTTGCGCCGCACGTCCCCGTCGGTCGCCAATCCGGTCGCCATGCCTTCGGCATTGGTCGTCAGCACGATGCCATGGTGGTTGGCTTCAAGTTGCGTCAATGCATCGCGCAACGACGCATTTTCTGAAATCAAGAATAATTCGAAGCTCACAGGGTTCCCGCCTTGTTTGACGCTATCCATCGGCAAAACCGGAAATAGTCTTCCGGCACGCCGATATCGATAAAGTCGGTATTCAGTGAAACAGCTGTCAGCCGGCTGGCGGCCGCCAAATCCGGGAAGACATCCCGCTCCAGGGAAAAGGGCWTGCCATCCCAATGCCTAAACAGGTCCGCATCGAGATGGTACAGACCCGCATTAATCAGGCCCTTACCGCGGCTGCTTTGCTTTTCCTCAAAAAGGGCTATTTTATTGGCCGACGTCCGTACGCTGCCATAGCGTTCCGTATTTTCTACGCAAATTACGGCCATTGAAGGCGATTCGGCCGCAAATACCGCACTGATACCGCTACCGAGCCAGGTATCGGCGTTGCTGACAAGGAAGGAACCCGCGAGGGCATGTTGCCGTACCGCGTAGGCTACGGCACCACCCGTTCCCAGCGGTTCGGGTTCGACCAGGAAGTCGACTTCGCAGCCGTGAAGCCGACCTGTTTGCGCAAGCCCGCCAACGAATTCTTCGATCAGTTCGGATTGGTGATGCAGCAGAAAGGTCATCGAACGTACCCCCTGGGCGATCCAGTTGTCGACCAGATAGCCGAGGTAGGGCTCGCCTGCGACCGGTGCCAGCGGTTTGGGGACGTCCGAGACGGCACTGCGCAGGCGCGTGCCGAAGCCACCTGCGAGCACCAGCAGGCGAGGTTCAGCCATGATGTTCACTGCTCCAGGCCAACAGCATGTCAACGGCCTCGCCGAAGTTGTCGCATACCTCGAAATGTGCCTCAAGCGAACGAGCCGCGAGCTCTTGGTGCAGGTTGTGCACGCCGGTGTTTACGCCAATGCCGCGGCAGCCGAGGTTGGCAGCCGTCATGAGATCGCTCAGGTTGTCGCCGATATAGCAGATATCGGCGGCCTGTTTCGAATATCTCGAGAGCAGTTCGAGGCCGAACCTGGGTGATGGTTTGCGATACAGTGCGGGCGCCTCGGGCACTTCCGGGCAGATGCAAATCTCTTCGAACGGCGCCGGACCGAGGTCGAGCTGACGCAGCATTTCGTTGTTGCAGCGAACCGCCATCTCCAACGGGAAATAGCCGCGACCGACCCCCGACTGATTGGTGTGCAAAAACAATAGGTGACCGGCGGCCCGTAGCCGCGTCAAGCCCTCGCGCACGCCCGGCAACAAGACCACCTGCGCCGGATCGCAGAGATAAGGCACATGCCTTATCAGGGTGCCGTCCCTGTCGAAAACGATCAGTTGCGAGGTCATCTTTTCAGGCCGCCTTGCTGCCTGTCTCGGGCGTCGCTGTGTAACCGGCCATCTCGCTGTAGATAGCGCCGTGTTCAAGCTGATCGGTGATCGTGCAGAACAGCGTGTCGTCGCCTTCAATGAAAGCGCGGGTCTCAGCATGCAATCCCGGCTTGAACTCTTTGTCGATTACATCATCGATGACGACGGGTTCGACTTTGACTGATGCCAGGTGGGTGACCTGCAACTGTTCCATTGGTTTGAAGATAAGCCTGCGCTTGCGGGTCAGCACCTCTACGGCCCAGCGGCCAGGAGCTTCCCAGTCAGCGTGATAGCTAAATAGCACACCGCGTTCGGTTACGCCGGCGCCGCAAAACCGCGCGGCAGCCGAATGCCAGTCAAGCGCGCCAGCACGCCAGCTTTTCCAGTCCTTCGGGAAGCCGCAGAGATGGAACGCAAGGTCGGGCACGTGCGACGAGTTGGCGATGACCCAGGACTGCTTGACCGAATCGGGTAGGGGCATCGGTACGATCGTGTGAGCCCATTCGGTAAATTCGAAGCTGCAACTGAGTGCGCCGCCGTCTTCCTCAATCATTTTTCGTGCCTGCCGGGTCGCGGCGTAGAAGCGCCGGCTGTAAGCGATCAGCACATTGGCCTGGTGCTGCTCGGCTGCCGCCGCGACCGCGCCGAGTTCAGCCAGATTCAGGCCACCGGGCTTTTCAAGCAGGATGCGCCGGGTGCCGGCCTCCAGTAAATGGAGTGCAACCGGCGCAAGCTCCTCGAAACTCGCTGCCACGATCGCTCGTGCTGGCGCTCCTGACTCAGCGAGCGCTTGCACCAAGCCGCCACGCCGTACGGCGTGGCCGGTGGCGGCCTCAAAGGCCAGTGCAGATGATTCGCCACGCCCGATCACCTCGAAGTCCAGGCCCAGATGTTGCAAGACTTTGGCGTATTCGCGGGCATGCGGCCCCGCGCCGATCAACCAGATGTTCACGTCTATGTTCCTCGGTTTCAGGTGATGGGGACAGCGCCGGCTTCGGCATTGACGGCGACGCACCAATGATCAAGCAGGGCTCGAATATAAGGACGATGGATCTCGAGCGACTGCTCCAAAGTCGGCAACGCGCAATCGTTGCCGACAAGAATCGACTCGATGAGTGCGCCGCTTACTTCGCTCTGGAAGGGGAGGCGCCCCGGCAAATCGAGTCCGTCGGATCGTTTTGCGGTGCCGGCCGCTTCGTCGATGGCCCAGCGGTGTATGCCGTCATCGAGTTCAAAGCGGTAGAAGACATCTCCGTCGCCGGCTTCCAGGGTCGCAGTTGATCCGCCCGAGAAGTCGACTTTAAGCGTGCCCATGACCTCCCAGTTGCCGGGGCGCTTGGATTCGATCCAGCCAGGTGCGAGTTCACTGGTATCAAATGTTGTGGGCGTTTCACCGGTCCACCAGGCGAACATGTCCAGAAAGTGGATTGAGTTGCAGGCCAGTCCCCATGCACCTCCACTGACCTTCAGATGCATTGGTTTACCGGGCGTTAGCTGCGCTTTGATCTGTTGATGCCAGTCGAGCATTCTTCGCGGCGTGTTCACCCAGGCTCTGGCGTGGCCAACGTGATGCTCAATCTCGTCGAGCCCTGTCTCACTCTGTGCCAGCACCTTTTCGAGGATCCAGGCGCCTACCGTCGTCCGCGCGGCAATTTCTCGCACCACCTCAGGTCGCCAGCGTGCGGTAGTTGCAACAATCGCGACGTCGATGGCTGCCGGCACCGTTGCGAGGGAGGTGTGCAACTGGATCTCATGGGCTCTGTTCGCTTTCGCGACCTCGTCCCAGCGTTGTTGCGCTCTCGCGAGCGACACCGGATCGACGTCTTGAACGTGAATGCAAAGCGGGCTGGCACAGTTCACAAGGCCTTGCAGGTAGCGCGAGCCGAGTTGGCCTGCACCGGAGATGAGGACGCTGTGGGTCATGCTGCGTGCCCTTTTCTTGCC
>NZ_JBFUAY010000159.1:0-10866 GCF_056406015.1 Rhizobium sp. P1_E1
ATCAGACGGTCAGCCTTCTCGATACGTCGGCCTCGATCCGCGACAATTTCCGTCGGATCAATCTGCTTTCCGATGAAAATACCTGCCGGGCCGCCCTTGCCCGCTTCATGTTCAGGGCGGATGCGGCGCTGCAGACCGTATCGACGCTGAGCGGCGGGCAATTGCTGCGAGYGGGCCTTGCCTGTGTGCTCGGCTCAGCGCCGCCGCCGCTGTTGATCCTGGACGAGCCGACCAACCATCTCGACATCGACTCGATTGCCGCCGTCGAGGCCGGATTGCGCGCTTACGACGGCGCGCTCATCGTCGTCAGCCACGACGAGACATTCCTCAGGAGTATCGGGATAACGCGGCGGCTGGATTTGTCTGCCGGCCACCCGGGATAATTCCGCCTCATGCCTGCTGCCGGCCTCCGACGCGACGATTCCGGCAGACGGCGACGATCAACGCGGTGACGCAGATCAGGAGTTCGAGAACGAAGGTCCAATGCAGCATGAAACTCACGATCCAATTGCTGTAGGTCGCCGGCACCGTCGTCAGCTCGAATTTCGACCAATCGAATGGCGCGAGCCAAAGCATCGGCGCAGCGACGGTATCCATAACCATATGAAGCACGACGGCTGCGAAAAAGACGGCGGCCGTGGGAAGCCAGTCCGGCGCCAGTCGACTGATCGCCGGCAGGGCCGTGGCGGCGAAGCCGAGCCAAAAAAGCGGCCAGTGGGAGACATAGTCGTGATGGTGGACTTTGCCGCCGGTCAGGAAGAAATAGACCATATCGAAATCCGGCAATACGCTGCCGATCAAGGCTACGATCATGATGCCGGGTGCGGCGGACCGTTGCCGCGCGGCGCTCCCGAGAAGGTAGCCTGCAGGCAAATGGGCAATGAGCATGCGTCTTATTCTCCCGGTCGGTCCCGAAGAATCCTCTATGCGCGGTTTATGGCTAGAATCGGCGCAGATGCAGCTCCCTTGCCTCTTTTTGCGGGCAATGTTATTTGGGTCTTGCAAGCTTTTGAGAAAGGAGGATCACGCAATGCAATATTACTTTCGGTTTAATCGCCAGCGTGGTCCCGTCAACGCCCTGCAAATGCGTTTGCAGGGCTGACCAGAGACCGTTTCTCAACATCTCTTCCTGGTCTGCCCTTCGTGGCCAATGCGGCGCCGTAATTGACAGCGCGCATTCCTCTCATTTCCCGGGCTCGAACCGCGCAATCCCGTGATGGCTGAATGCCCCGGATCGTGCCGACCACCCGGTCAAGACCAGAGAACGATCATGACACTCATCAATATCCGCAATCTCGGCGTGACGCTGGGCAATCCGTTGTTATCCAATCTCAATCTCGTCGTCAACGCCGGCGACCGCATCGGCCTCGTCGCCGCCAACGGGCGGGGGAAATCGACGCTGCTTGCCTGCATCACCGGTACGCTGGAGCCGAGCGAGGGCGAGATCACCAAGGCGCGCGGGCTGACCATCGGCCATGTCGCGCAGAATGTGCCGCCTCCCCTTTTCGACACGCCGTTCTACGATGCGGTGCTGCAGGCGCTGCCGGCCGATCAGGCCGAAAGCGAGAGCTGGCGCGTCGACGTCGTGCTGGAATCACTCGACGTGCCGGAGCTCATGCGGAGCCGGCCGCTGAAGCAATTGAGCGGCGGCTGGCAGCGGCTTGCCATGCTTGCCCGCACCTGGGTGAGCGAGCCCGACGTGCTTCTGCTCGACGAGCCGACCAACCATCTCGACCTTGAAAAGATCGCGCAGCTGGAGGGCTGGCTGAATGCGCTGCCGCGCGACGTGCCGGTTATCCTGTCCAGCCACGACCGCGCCTTCCTCGATGCGACGACCAACCGGACGCTGTTCCTGCGGCCGGAGCAATCGCCGGTCTTCGCCCTGCCCTATACCAGGGCACGCGCCGCCCTTGACGAGGCCGACGCTTCCGAAGCCCGGCGCTACGAGCGCGACATGAAGGTGGCGGAGCAACTGCGCAAGCAGGCGGCGAAGCTCAACAATATCGGCATCAATTCCGGCAGCGACCTGCTCGTCGTCAAGACGAAGCAGCTCAGGCAACGGGCGGAGAAGCTGGAGGACGCGGCAAAACCGGCGCATCTGGAGCGCTCGGCCGGCGCCATCCGGCTCGCCAACCGCGGCACCCATGCCAAGGTGCTGGTGACGTTGGAGGATGCGGTGGTGACGACGCCCGATGGAACGCCGCTGTTCAAGACCGGCCGGCAGTTCATCTGCCAGGGCGACCGCATCGTGCTGCTCGGCCTCAACGGCGCCGGCAAGTCGCGGTTGGTGTCGATGCTGAAACAGACGATCGAAAGACCCGAGATGGCGCGCGACGGCATCAAGGCGACGCCGTCGCTCGTGCTCGGCTATGGCGACCAGGCGCTTGCCGATCTTGCCGACAGCGATACGCCGATCGGCACGATCATCCGCCGCTTCGATGTCGGTGACCAGCGGGCGCGGGCCTTGCTGGCAGGCGCCGGCATGACAATCGACATGCAGGCAAAACCGATCGGCCAACTGTCCGGCGGCCAGAAAGCGCGGCTCGGCATGCTGGTACTGAGGCTTGCGGAGCCGAACTTCTACCTGCTCGACGAGCCGACCAACCACCTCGACATCGAGGGCCAGGAGGCGCTGGAGAGCGAGTTGATGGCGCACGAGGCGAGCTGCCTGCTGGTATCGCATGACCGCAGTTTCGTGCGGGCGGTGGGAAACCGGTTCTGGCTGATCGAGAAGAAGCGGCTGGTAGAGGTGGAAAGCCCGGAAGGGTTCTTTGCTTCGGTTGGAGGGTGATGGTGGTGGGTGGTGGGATCCGGAGCGTAATTGTTGTTGACGGTGTGCCGTGAGGCCCCCTCATCCGGCTGCCGCCACCTTCTCCCCGCTGGGGAGAAGAGACTCGTGGCGACGTCTCGATTCCCCCTTCTCCCCTCGGGGAGAAGGTGCCCGTAGGGCGGATGAGGGGGCTGCACGGCACACCGCCAACGTCGCTCCCAAACCTACCGCTTCGGTGCGACCAGACAGAAGAAGGCGCCTTGCGGGTCCGTGGCCTGGACGATCCAGCTGCCGCCAGGGACTTCCATCGGGCCGTGGACGACCTTGCCGCCGCCCGATGTGAGGCGTTCGGTTGCGGCGTCGAGGGTCGGCACGATGAAATAATAGCACCAGAAGGGCATCGGAAGGTTTTCCGGCTTGGTCATCATGCCGCCGATCTGCCTGCCGTTATGGGAGAAGAGATAATAGACGCCCATCGGACCCATGTCGAATTCGCTGTGCTTCGTCCAGCCGAACCGCTTGGAATAGAAGGCCAGCGCTTCTTCGCCATTGGCAGCATAGAGTTCGCGCCAGCCGATATTGCCGGGCGCGTCGAAGGCCAGTTCCGGCATGGGATTTTCCATCGGCGCCGGCGTCATGATGCAGAGCACCGCGCCATGCGGATCGGCGACGACGGCGAAGCGACCGATGGTCGGGATGTCTTCCGGCGGACGGCGGACCGAACCGCCATTGGCGGCAAAATCCTTGGCCGACTGGTCGACGTCGTCAACGTCGACATAACCCGTCCAGTTCGGCGGAATGCCCTTGCCCTCGAGTTCGGCCGGAAATTCCATCAGGCCGGCGACGCCGATGCCGTTCGCCTCGAAGATCGTATAGGTGGGCATGCCCTCCATTTTCATTTCGGAGGTGGTCCAGCCGACGACCGAGCTGTAGAATTTCGCGGCAGCTGATGTGTCGGGGGTCATCAACTCGCACCAGATGAACTTTCCATGCGTCTCAGACATCATACTCTCCCTTTTTCGACGCTCCTCTTCGGAGGCCTCTTTGCAAGGCCCCTATTTCGAGGGTGAGCGCCGTGATTGTCAGATCCTGCGGGCGTAATGCGCTTCCATGAACTGCTTCCAGGAGCCATCCGGCTGCTTGGCGCTGGAGACGAAGGTGCGGTGATCGGCATCGACGAAGATGATCTGCTCGCGGTAATCGGCAAGGCCCTCGCCGTTGAAGTCAGGCCCTGTCGTATAAAGGTCCAGTACATTGCCTGACGCATCGACCTCGCCCTCATAGACCCACATATAGTCCATCATGCTGCCGATCCAGCTGCCGACATACTTGCCCTTTGTGGCGTTGTAGCCGAGCGTCAGGATGCTGGTGGCCTCCTTACCGTCCGGCATGCGGCCGGTCCCTTCGGCGACGAACCAGATGCCGTGCAGCGAGCGGACGGTCTCGGTCCAGGGCTCACCGCCACTCATGTCGGGTGCGGTGACGGTCCAGTCGCCGATCAGCCTTTCCAGAAAGGAATGTTCCTTCAGCACTTCAGCGGTCTTCATCATCCTCTTCTCCCTTGAGTGATGGTGGCGCTTGTTTTCCGCATTCCGGACGCAAAACCGCTTACACTTTTCGGCATCATGCTCCGGCTCAGTGACAGCAGGATGGCGCCTTGGCGGCCTCCTCATATTCGTCGTGGCGGCGCACGAAATTCATCGTGCTGTCCTCGTTGCGGCCCTTCGGCGCGCGGTCGAGGATCATCAGGGTGCCGATCAGTTCTTCCGGCCCGCGAGCATAGCTCGAATAGGTATGGAAGATCTCACCCTTGTCGTTGCGGTAGAAAGCGCTGAGGCCCGGCAGTTCGTCATTGGCATCAGCCGGCTGCATAGGCGTGAAATTGTAGAAGACCTTATCTTTGGCAAGATCCTCGGGGCTAAAAGAAACGTGATAATCGAAATTGAAATCGCTGCCGAAGGAAGAGACCCAGGGAAATTTCCAACCCATGCGCCTTTTGTAGGCAGCGATCTTGTCGAGAGGCGCGCGCGAAACGGCGACCCAGGTAACGTCATGATGGTTCAGATGCGGCAGGGCGCCATCGACATGATCCGATAGGAAGGAGCAGCCGGTGCAGCCGGCATCCCAATCCGGGCCGAGCATGAAATGGTAGATCAGCAACTGGCTGCGACCGTCGAAGAGATCGGCGAGCGACTTCCTGCCCTCGGGCGTTTCGAAGACATAATCCTTGTCGACCTTTACCCAGGGCAGCGCCAGACGGGCGGCGTTGACGCTGTCGCGCAGCCGCGTCGCCTCCTTCTCCTTTGCCAGCAGGGCACGGCGGGCCTCCAGCCACTCTTCGCGGGAAACAACGTCATTCTGCATGGAGTGCGCCCTCCTCCGGCGCTTGCCGGTGAAGCCGGCTCATCTCCTTCTCCTTGACTAAATACATTGATATCAATAGAAATGAAGCATGTCAAATTCGATCGAGATTCCCTTTTCCACGACGCTGATGGTGCGCGACACCTGCCTCTGCCTGCATGTGCAGCGGGCAGCGCGCGCGCTTGCCCGGCTGTTCGACGACGCGCTGAGGCCGGCCGGGCTGACCAATGGGCAGTTTTCGCTGATGATGTCGCTGAACCGGCCGGAGCCACCGCCAATGGGGCCGGTCGCCGCCCTGCTCGCCATGGACCAGACGACGCTGACGGCGGCGCTGAAGCCGTTACAGCGCAAGGGCTGGGTGACGGTGATGGAGAACCCGAGGGACAGGCGCGGCCGGCTGCTGAGCCTCACCACTGAGGGCAAGGCGGTGTTGGTGAGAGCGCTGCCGATCTGGGAAAGCACGCATGCGATGATCGACGGAAAGCTGCCGGATGGCAGCGTCGCAAGGCTGCGGCAGGATCTGCAGGCGTTGTCATGAATGGCGGCCGAAACGCCGAAGCCGGCCGGATACCACCCTACCCGGCCGGCAGATGGTGGCAGCCGATACGGCTGCCAACTTTTTTAAAATCGATCAGGCGACGGTGACCGGAACCTCGGTCGAGGTGCGCATGGCGTGGCTGTAGGGGCAGACGATATGGGCTGCGGCTGCGAGCTTTTCAGCCGTTTCGCGGTCGAGACCCGGAATGTCAACCGTCAGTGCCACTTCGATGCCGAAGCCGCCACCATCTTCCCGCGGGCCGATGCCGACCTTGGCGGAGACCGTCGTGTCTTCCGGAATCTTGACCTTCTGCTGGCCCGCGACAAATTTCAATGCACCGAGGAAGCAGGCGGAGTAGCCGGCAGCGAAGAGCTGTTCGGGATTGGTGCCGGTCGCACCGTCGCCGCCGAGTTCCTTGGGGACGGTCAGGGTCACGTCCAGAACGCCGTTTTCGGAAACGGCGCGGCCTGCGCGGCCGCCGGTGGCAGAGGCTTTGGTCGTATAGAGAATAGGCATGACGATCTCCTTTGGTTGGCCCTTCGATGGGGTTGGATTTTTAGTATCGCACAATTAAATTGTACGCAAGTGAATTTTGCAAATTGCATTTCGAATTCGAAAGGAGGACAATCGGGCCTTAGAACAGGATGATCTTAGCCGCGCCGGCCTAAAATCTGAATCCTGTTCTAAATTAAAGAGTTAGAGCATGATGTCGCCCGAAAACCGCTGACACTTTTCGGCATCATGTTCTAGAGCAATTCCAGCAAAAGTGCGCAGCGGTTTTGCGCCCGGAATTGCGTGAAAACAAAGGGATAGAGCATTTCGTGATTCGAAGAAAAACGGGAATGCTCTAGGGATGATGGATATGAAAGCGCACACGACGAAGACGATGGAGATACCGCAAGAGGAGAAGCGGCTGGAAAAACAGCTGTGCTTCGCGGTCTATGCGACGGCGCATGCTTTCACCCGCGCCTACAAGCCGATCCTCGACAAGGTCGGCCTGACCTATCCGCAATATCTGGTGATGCTGGTGCTCTGGGAACGCGGCGAATTGCCGGTCAAGACGATCGGCGAGCAGTTGGATCTCGATTCCGGCACGCTGTCGCCGCTGTTGAAACGGCTGGAACAGAGCGGGCTGATCAAGCGCATCCGCGACCTGCGCGACGAACGGCAGGTGATTGTGTCGCTGACCCCTAGAGGTGAGGCTATGAAGGGGGAGATCGACACGATCATGATGGCGATCGGGCAAGCCGCAGGCTGCACGCTTAAGGAAATGGCCGAGATGCGCGACATGCTGCATCGGCTGCGGGGTAATCTCGGGCGGGCCGGCGCGGACGGAGGCTGAACGCGTCCACCCGGTAGACCCGCATCAGCGTGCGCTCCGAGAGATCAGGGCCGCGGCTTAGCCGGCGACCGACGCTTCTTTGCAGGAGCTGCCTTAGGTTCGGCCTCGGCCTCCTGCTGCAAACGCAGCGCCTTCAGCTTCTCCGTCTTCTTGTCACGGGCCGATGCCTCGGCGGCGATGATGGCACGCGCCGTGTGATCGGTCGCTTCTGCCTTGTCGCGAGACGAGAGCTTGGCGGGATTGAAGAATTCTCCCTTGGTGGCGGTCATGTGCCCCTTTCCCAGGTGATGGCGGCGCTACAGCATAATTCCTTAAATCGGAATTGGCTCAAGGAATTATGCAGAAATTCAAAGTGTTACAGCGTCCATTGCGCGCCTCAAAAAACGCGCAGCGCTGCAAGCCATGAATCCGCGGCTGAAAGCCGTGATCTCACGGCTGAAACCATGGTTCCGCGGTCGGACCGTGATGCCACAGCCGGACCGCGACTCCCCGGCCGGGATCAGCGGGTGCGGAGAACTTTCTTCGGTGCCGGCAGCAGACCTTCGCGCTGCAGCTTCTTGCGGGCAAGCTTGCGCTGGCGGCGAATGGCCTCGGCCTTTTCGCGGGCGCGCTTCTCGGACGGCTTTTCAAAGGCGCTGCGCGCCTTCATTTCCCGGAACAGGCCTTCCCGCTGCATCTTTTTCTTGAGCACGCGGAGCGCCTGATCGACATTGTTGTCCCTGACGAGTACCTGCAAAACGATATCCTTCCTGTCGCGGCGGCGAGGCCGCACTGTCCATATTAAAAAGCGCGGGACTACTTCCCGATTTTGATGCTCGAAAACTTCAGCCAGGGTTCGGCGCCATCGGACTTGGCCGCCGCTTGGGGGGAAACCCTGGATGGCGTTTCCCCGGTATCGATGTCGGCCTCAGTGATGCGGCGTTCGAAATTCTCTGCGTCGAACTGGACGCGGTATTGCACATGCCCATGGTCRTTGGGCAGGATGCTGGAGATCCGGCACCGCTTGTCGGCTTTCGCCGTGCGGGTGAGGCCGGACTTCAGCACGATCATGTCGCCGACTTTATAGTTTGGTCTGCCCATTTCAGCGTCCCTTCGACTCTTCGGCTGCTCAATCGGTCAATCAGAACGACCAGGGGCCATTCAGGTACGACCGAGGGCCATTCCGGAAAAGCCTGCGATCAAAGCAAAAAGGCCGGGCTCGGACCCGACCTCTTCCAGTCACTCAGCCCGCTGCCCGTATGGTCAGCTCACCGCCACCCCTGGTCAGCTCGCTGCCAGTACATCCGTGGTCAGCTTGCCGCCAGCACATGGCCAGCCCGCTGCCATATTCATGGTCAGCAGAGGCGAATGACAAATCATGCGGCCTGAAGATTATCAGCCGAATTCTTGCCGGACTTCTTGTCGCGGACGAGATCGTAGCGGATCTTCTGACCTTCAACGAGTTCGCGCATGCCGGCGCGTTCAACCGCTGAAATATGGACGAAAACGTCCGTAGAACCATCATCCGGCTGAATGAAGCCAAAACCCTTGGTGCCATTGAACCACTTGACGACGCCTGAATTCATAACGATCTCCTTTTCAACCGTTTGTGTTCGCCTGCGGAGAGATATCCGACAAGCCGTATCGATGTTGAGAGGATATCTGACGGTGCGCTCAAGCGCGTGGACAAAGGTCGCAAGCAATTCGATACGCACCATGTAGGATATTTACCGAATTAAGCAATGGTATTTCGGAAAATAATTCTCTTGCGGGCGCAAAATGAAGCTCTTGTCCAGGGGAAAGCAACCTGCTTGCCCGGGGACAAAGGGATCGGTCCGAGGCGGCCGGATCGCGGCCGCCTGGGTGAAAATTACTGCCAGACGACGATCGGCGCCTTTGTCGGAACGCGATCGTAGAGATCGATGATATCCTGGTTCAGCAGCCGCACGCAGCCCGATGAGACGGCCTTGCCGATCGAGCGCCAATCGGGATTGCCGTGCAGGCGATAAAGCGTGTYCTCTCCATTCGAGAAGATGTAGAGCGCGCGGGCGCCGAGCGGGTTTTTCAGGCCAGGCTCCATGCCGCCGTTGTCGATCGAATATTTGACGAGTTCCGGCTGGCGGGCGACCATCTCGTTCGGCGGTTTCCAGCGCGGCCATTTCTGACGCCACTGGATGACGCCCGAGCCCTGCCAGGCGAAACCCTCGCGGCCGATGCCGACGCCGTAGCGCATCGCCATGCCGTCGCCCTGGACGAGATAAAGGAAACGCGACGGCGTATCGACGACGATGGTGCCGGGCGGCTGGCCAGTGGGATCGACGACGCGCTGGCGATAATAGCGCGGATCGATCTGCTCGTAGGGAACGGCCGGAATGAGAAAGCCGCCATCCTCAACCGGGCCATACATGACGGCAAGCTCGGGCCCGCTCGGCACGCTTGACGCGGCCGGGGACTGGAACAGGCGCATGGGCGAACGATAGATGATCGACGTATCGCCCGATGTTACCGTATTGGCTGAGGAGGCGCAGCCGGTGAGCGCGGAGGCTGCGGTCAATGCCGAAAAGGAAAGAAAGCTGCGGCGGGAAAGATGTCTATCGAAGCTCATGACGCGGGACTGATTTCCTCTGATGCGGGAAGCCGGACGAAAGGGCTGATAAACCAGCGATTCGCCCGATGCCGATAACAACAAGAGAAGATCTATCGGCTTGCGCCAAATAAACCATAGCTTCACGTAGACGTGTCCGGCCTGAAGCGGACGATATGAGCAGCGCTGTTGCAGCGCTACATCACAACGATCTCGGCCCTGGCAGGCACGCGGTCGTAAAGATCGATGACGTCCTGGTTCAGCATGCGCACGCAGCCCGACGATGTGGCCTTGCCGATCGATTGCCAGTCGGGCGTGCCGTGGACGCGATAGAGCGTATCCTGCCCGTCCTTGAAGATATACATGGCGCGCGCGCCGAGCGGGTTCATCAGCCCCGGATTCATGCCGCCATTCTCCGCCCCGAACGGGCGAACCTCAGGCTGGCGCGAGACCATTTCGACCGACGGTGTCCAGCGCGGCCATTTCTGCTTCCACTGGATGACGCCGCGGCCGGACCAGGCATAACCGTCGCGGCCGAGGCCGACGCCGTAACGCATCGCCTTGCCGTTGCCCTCGACGAAATAAAGGAAATGCGCCTTGGTATCGACGACCACGGTGCCGGCACGCTCGGTCGTCTGATAATCGACCTCCTGGCGCAGGAACTGCGGCTGTACGCGGCTGACCGGGATCGCCGGCAGGGTGAAATCCGCGTCGCGAAGCTCACCATACATCGCCATATGCACGGGATTGGTCACCGGCAGGCCATAGGTCTGGTGGAACTGGGTCTTGTAGAGTTCGCGCGTCTGCGGCACCGGCTGATCGGGGATCGGCCGCACCCGGCGCGGATCGACACCGGGCGGCTGATAGAAGACCGGCGAGGTTTCCTGGACGAAGCGGGCGGGCGAATCGGCGGCGACATCGGGAATGAGGATGTTGCACCCGCTCAGCGACGCAACCGCAATCACGAGCCCGGCAATCGGGAAGACCCGGCGCAGAAAATTCATGGAACCACCCTTATCAACGATCGGCAGACAACGACATCTGCCGGGACGATCGCATCCGCGGCTGGCGCGAGGCTGGCGTTGGGGTGGAAAAGGCACAAGGTCAGGAAACGACCAGCCCGCCGCCATCGGTGGCGGGATCGCGGATCAATCGTCCAGGGCACTTAATCGCAATTGCCGGTGGCGGCGAAACTCAGGCCGCCACCCCGTGGAAGAAACGGATGCTCTGTTCGATCTCGGCCGGCAGCGCCGAGGTATGATTGCCGGCGACGGTTTCGGTCTCGATATGAA
>NZ_JBFUAY010000160.1:0-10687 GCF_056406015.1 Rhizobium sp. P1_E1
GATCAAGATCATCCGCATCTTCAACACCTACGGCCCGCGGATGCGTCCGGACGACGGCCGCGTCGTCTCGAATTTCATCGTTCAGGCCCTGACGGGGCAAGACATCACGATATATGGCGACGGTTCGCAGACCCGCTCGTTCTGTTTCGTCGATGATCTCATCGGCGGCATGGTCCGCATGATGGCCTCGCCGTCGTCGCTGACGGGGCCCGTCAATCTCGGCAATCCGGGCGAATTCACGATCCGGGAGCTGGCCGAGCAGGTGATCGGATTGACCGGCTCCCGGTCGCAAATCATCCATCGCCCTCTGCCGGTTGACGACCCTCGTCAGCGTCGCCCGGATATTTCGCTTGCCATGCAGGAACTCGACTGGCGGCCGAAGATCGACTTGTCGAGCGGCCTGCGTCAGACGATCGACTATTTCGATGGCCTTCTCACCCGTCCAGCACGCGAGCTGGAGGCCGTCTGATGGATGCGCCCCGGGTCCTTGTCACGGGCGGTGCCGGCTATATCGGCAGCCACACCGCCAAGCTCCTCCGCTCGGAGGGGATTGAGCCTGTCGTCTACGACAATCTTACGACCGGAAACCGGTCGTCCGTGCGCTGGGGCCCTTTCGTCGAAGGTGACGTCCTCGACTCGCCATGCCTGATCGAGGCCATCGAGAAATATGCGCCCGATGCCGTCATCCACTTTGCCGCCTCGGCCTACGTGGGCGAGTCCGTGCAGAACCCGGCGAAATATTACAACAACAATGTCTGCGGTGCATTGTCGCTTATCGATGCCTGCCGGCAGACGGGGCTTCAGAACGTCATCTTCTCATCGAGTTGTGCCGTCTACGGCGTTTCCTCCGTGCTGCCGATCGATGAGACGTTGCCGAAGGCTCCGATCAATCCCTACGGCAGGACCAAGCTGATGGGCGAGAATATGCTCGCCGATTATTCGGCGGCCTTCGGCCTGCGTTATGTTGCCCTGCGTTACTTCAATGCCTGTGGAGCCGATCCGGACGGCGAGCTTGGCGAATGGCACGTTCCGGAAACCCATCTCATTCCGCGGGCGCTGCTGGCCGCGGCCGGCCGGATTCCGCACCTGGAGATATTCGGCGATGACTACGACACCCCTGACGGGACCTGCATAAGGGACTATATTCACGTCGCAGATCTCGCGCGCGCCCATGTTCAGGCTTTTACCCATCTCGCCAAAGGCGGAGCAAACCTCGCTGTCAACCTCGGCACCGGGCGGGGTTTTTCCATCAGGGAAGTGCTGCGCGTAATCGAGGAAACGACCGGCTGCGAAGTCCCGGTCGTCATCCATCCGCGCCGGCCGGGCGATCCGCCCAGCCTCTATGCCGACGCCAGCCTGGCCCGCGAGACACTCTGCTTCCAGCCTCGATATTCCGACCTCGAAACCATCGTGCGGACGGCGGCTCCGTTCTTCGGACTGGAGGTGCGCGCGTGACCGAACTTGCGATCAACCAAGCGACGCATGCTCCGGAACCCTCCCAGGAGCCGTTTCTTGTCCCGGTTCTGACCGGATATCGGCGGGCCGAATATTTGTTCTTGGCCGCCGTATGGGCCTGCGCCTTCGCCTATTTCTGGATTTGGTGGCTGGAGCCGCACCATCACGTCGATGCTTTCGGCACAATTACGGTGAGCCTCGTTCTTGCCTGGGTTACCGCTCTGCCGGCCTATTTCATCGTCGTCTTCTATCGGGCGGCAAGACCGAACGGTCCCTTGCGCCTGCCGGCGGGCAGCCGAGTGGCCATGGTCGTGACCAAGGCGCCGGCGGAACCCTTCTCGGTCGTCAGTGAAACCCTGCTGGCAATGCTTGCCCAGGAGGTGGAACACGACACCTGGCTTGCCGACGAAGACCCTTCCCCCGAGACTCTCGACTGGTGCTCCGGGCACGGGGTCTTCGTCTCGACCCGCAAGGGGCGATCCGATTACCATCGGACGTCGTGGCCCCGACGCACGCGGTGCAAGGAAGGCAACCTCGCCTTCTTTTACGACCACTACGGCTACAGCCGCTACGATTTCGTGGCGCAACTCGATGCGGATCATGTTCCCGCGCCCGACTATCTCTTCCACATGCTGCGTCCGTTCGCCGATCCAAACGTCGGCTATGTCTCGGCCCCCAGCATTTGCGACAAGAACGCTTCCGAAAGCTGGTCGGCACGTGGAAGGCTCTATGCCGAGGCCAGCATGCATGGCTCGCTCCAAGCCGGTTACAATGGCGGCCTGGCGCCGCTGTGCATAGGGTCGCATTACGCGGTACGTACCGTCGCCCTGAAACAGATCGGCGGCCTCGGTCCGGAGTTGGCTGAAGACCACTCGACGACAATGATGATGAATGCCGGCGGCTGGCGGGGTGTGCATGCGCTGGATGCCATCGCCCATGGTGACGGCCCCAGAACCTTCAGCGATCTCGTGACGCAGGAATTCCAGTGGTCGCGCAGCCTGGTCATGGTGCTGTTGCGGTACTCGCCGAGCCTCGTCGGCCGGCTGCCGCCCCGGCTCAAGTTCCAGTTCCTCTTTTCGCAACTCTGGTATCCGCTTTTTGCGTTCTTCATGTTGCTCATGTTTGCGATGCCGATCATCGCGCTTGTGCGCGGCCAGAACTTCGTGACGGTGACCTATCTCGATTTCCTCACGCATTTCGCGCCGCTTTCTATCGCTCTCGTGGTGATGGCTTATCGCTGGCGCGCCAGCAGTTCGTTCCGCCCCTACGACGCCAAGATCCTAAGCTGGGAATGCATGCTCTTTCTCTTCGCGCGCTGGCCCTGGGCACTCGCCGGTACGCTGGCTGCGGTGCACGATTTTCTCACGGGCTCCTTCGTCGATTTCCGCGTCACGCCGAAAGGGCGGTCCGAAGTCGATCTGCTGCCGGCGCGTGTCCTGGCGCCCTACGCTGTGCTGGCGCTGATGGCGGTATTGCCCGCCCTGGCGATCGGCCATGCCGGCGCCTCCAAGGGGGGCTACTTCTTTACCGTCCTGAACGCGACAATCTACTGCGTGCTGCTTCTGGTCATCGTTGGGCGCCATTCGAAGGAAAATACGATTGCGGCGGCCCCGCGTTTCTACCGTCCGGCGATGGCGACGGTGCTTCTTGCGCTCGTCGCGCTGCCGGGGGTTGCAACCATGATGCGCGGAAAGGATGCGGCCGAGGCACTCGCCTGGGGCAGTGGCCGCCTTCAGCTGTTCGAAGAGCGCTACGCCGCCTCCGGTGCAGGCCGGGGCGGGACCGCCCTGCGCACGATCTTCTTCAAACCACGATGGATTTCCGATCCGGAAGGGATCCAACTGAGAACGGATGCCGCTCACCCGGATTTGCGGCCGAGCCTGGAGGAAGTACACAATGTCTAGCCCATCCAAAATAGCCCTGTTGTCGTTAACCGGCCTGTTGCTGTCGGGAGTCGCGGTCCTGCCGACCGCTCTGGGCAGCTTTGCCGAAGGGCAGCCGCTTGCGATGACGACATCGTCCATCGCGCCGCCGACCAAAATGCCGGTCGTCACGAAGGACTCGCTCACGTTCGGCGCCTATGATCCGCACGGAGATTTAGCCGCGTCGCCCGATTCGAAGATCGAACACCTCTTCCTGCCCTGGGAAGACGTCGATCTGCGCACGCTCGCCCTGGCCGACGATTATGCGCAATCGCGTGGCCGCACCTTGCTGATCTCGGTCGAGCCCTGGACCTGGTCATCCGATTGGCGCCAAACCTCGCAGGAACTGCTGCACAGCATCCTGGACGGTTCGCGCGATGCGAACATGGCCGCCGTCTGCTCGACTGCCGCCAAGCTGAAAAGTCCGGTTATCATTCGCTGGGGACAGGAAATGGACGAAACCGACAGCCAGTTCTCCTGGTCGCATTGGCAGGGCGCCGATTATGCCAAGGCCTATCGGCGGATGGTGGAGGTCTGCAAGGTCCACCTGAAGACGGCCAAATACATGTGGTCACCGAAGGGTAATGAGGGGCTTCAAGCCTTTTATCCCGGCAACGATGTCGTCGATCTCATCGGGCTCTCGGTCTTTGGCCTGCAGCAATACGACAGGGACAAGACTGGCAAGGACCAGACGTTTGCAGCGCACCTTGCGCCCGGATACGCCCGTGTCGCTGGTTACGGCAAGCCCATCATGGTTGCCGAACTCGGCTACGAAGGCGACGATTCATACGTGCGAAACTGGGCTGAGAGCATAACGAAACGCTATCCCCAGTTCCCGGCCCTGAGCGCCGTTATCTACTTCAACGACCGTGAAGTCTATCCGTGGCCGGACGGCTATGGCCGCCCCGACTGGCGGGTCGTCCGCGAAAGCATCAATTGAACAAGAGGGAAGCTGAACATGTCCATGCTTCAAAAAATGCTCCTGGCCGTGGCCCTCAGCGGTATCGCCACGGCCGCGTCCGCTGCCGGAACCAATGAGCCTGCGGGGATCGAGACCGCAAAGCCGATGAGCAGTGCGGAAATCTATCAGCTCTACAACCAGAATTCCTGGATGTGGAAAGCCGGTGCCGGCTACTTCTCCACAAAGGCGCGCCGCTTTACCGCCTGGTCGCGGGAAAACGGCTCGCCGTCTTTCGGCATGGGCCGCTGGTTCATCACGGAGTCGGGTAAACTCTGCTTCAACGCCGACTGGCACGCCAAGACCGGAACGGCGACGGCAATCACCTGCTTCAGCCACCGGAAGAAGGGCGGCCTGATCTATCAGAAACGCGAACCGGACGGTCAATGGTACGTTTTCAAGAGCAGACGGGCACAAGCCACCGACGAATTCGCAAAGCTTCGCCACGGCGACTACGTGAGCTCTCAATTGGGGAGGATTGAGGCGAGCGTCAGTAAGGCCAAGTAAAGGCGAAGCAGGGGGGTTGCGCGCGGCCGAGGCGCCATCTGTGTCCTTGTAGGAGCCGATGCCTGCGCGCAACCCTTTTCATAAAAGATCGCTTCAAAGACATACAGGCAGTCCGGGCAGCGATCGTCTCATCGTGGTCCAACGGACAAACTGAGGGGCAAATCACCAAGCTCAAGCTGGTAAAGCGCCAGATGTACGGGCGCGGAAAACTTGATCTTCTTCAAGCCCGCCTGATCGGCGCGACATGAGTCAATTGCACCCAATCTGCGTCAGAGCCAAGATTGCACGCCGGTAAGGGGTCAGTCTTGTGCGCCGATTGACAGATAGGTGTTCGGAACACCGAGCAGTGCACGTAAAAGCCGCTTGACAAAACGCGTCCGCTGCCACTATTGGGTAATCGATCACCCAAGGAGGATGGTGAAGATCGTGGCAGTATCGCTTTCTGACATCGCGGAACGTGCGGGCGTCTCGGTAAAGACGGTTTCCGGCGCATTGCACGGCGGCTCCGCCCGCATGTCCGACGATACGCGCCAGAAGATCAAGGCCATTGCGGAAGAACTCGGCTATGTGACCAACCTTGCGGCGCGTGGCGTGCGTCAGGGCTGGCTGCCGCTGGTCGGCGTCGTCTCCGACGGCCTCATCACTTCGCCCTTCGCCACCGAGATCGTACGTGGCCTCGACGGGGCGGCCCGTAGCGCCGGCATGGCGGTCTTTGCGGTCAACCACAGAAGCGGCCAGTCTATCGGCTCGGTGCTCGACGAGGTGCAGCAGTTCCGGCCACGCGCCGTTGCTTATGCCGCCATGTACCACAAGCATGTGGCCCTGCCGGACAGGTTGACGGGCGCCGTCGGCGTCATGATCAACTGCCGCGAGGCTGCCGGCCGCGTCACCGCGCTGGTGCCGGACGAAGAGGGCGGCGCGCGGGAGATCGTGCGTTATCTCCTCGTCGCCGGCCGCCGGCGCATCGCCTTCATCAACCTGCCGGGCATTCTCGCCGGCACGCTACGCGAGATGGGGTTTCGTGCGGCGCTTGAGGAGGGGGGCATCGACCCCGCCGGCGTGTTGCCGGCGGTGCGCCGCAGCGTCTACAGCGACCGCGCGCCAAGCCTTGTTGCCTCTCATGTGGAGGCGCTTCTGAAATCCGGTCAACGGCCGGACGCCATCCTGTGCGGCAATGACCGCGTGGCGATGGAAGTCTATGCGGCGCTTGCCCGCGCCGGCCTTCGCATTCCGGATGATATCGCGGTGGCAAGCTTCGACAACCAGGTCGAGCTTGCCTCGCGGCTGGACCCGCCGTTGACGACGATGGCCCTGCCGCACCGCGCCATGGGCCGCCTTGCCATGGAGATCCTCCTGGCCGAGCAGCCCGAACCGCCGCATCTGCGGAAACTGCCGTTCCATCTGGTCGAACGGGCATCCGTCTGAACATCGAATAGTGTCTAACAGGAGGAGAATATCAATGAGAATGGGTAATCGTTTACTTTGCGGTCTCTTCGCGTCCGCCGCGCTGGTTGCAACCGCGAGTCTTGCCGAGGCGAAGACCGTCATCCACGTTATGCACCAGGGCGATCCCGGCTGGGTGAAGGCCTATGGCGACGTTGCCACCCGCTTCGAGGCCRCCAATCCCGATGTCGATATCGAGATGATCTACGCGCCGCACGATGCCTATAACGAAAAGTTCAKCGCCGCCGTCATGGCCAAGCAGCTGCCCGATATCATGGAACTCGATGCTCCGTTCCTCGCCAATTACGTCTGGTCCGGCTATCTGCAGCCGGTCAAGCCGCTCATTGACAAGGACCTGCTCGATGACATGACGGATTCGAATATCGCCCAGGGCACCTATCCGATCGATAAGGACCTCTATGCGATCGGCCTCACCGACTCCTCGGTCGTGCTCTACGGCAACAAGAAATATCTTGAAGCCATTGGCGCCCGCATTCCGAAATCGGTCGACGATGCCTGGACCCGCGAGGAATTCGAAGGCTATCTTGAAAAGCTTTCCAAGCTCGAAGGCGTGAAGTGGCCGATCGACACCTTCCGAGGTTACGGCATCAAGACCGAGTGGATCACCTATGCCTACGGCCCCCTGCTCGAAAGCGCCGGCTGCGACCTGATCGACCGCAAGACTTGGAAGGCCAGCGGCACGCTCGATGGCGAGGCCTGCGTCAAGGCGCTGACGATGATGCAGGACTGGGTGAAGAAGGGCTGGGTCGTACCGACTTCGTCGGGCACCAACCAGTTCTACGCCGAGGGACAGCCGGCCGCGCTGGCCATGGGCGGCCACTGGTTCTACGCGGAGGCGTCGGCAGCGATGAAGGACAATATCGTGGTCATGCCGCTGCCGAAGATCGGCGACAAGGGCGTGAGCCCGAACGGAACCTGGATCTGGGGCATTTCCGCGACTTCGGAAAACCCCGAGATCGCCGGCAAGTTCCTGAGCTTCCTGCTGAAGGACAAGGCGTACCGGGAATACGCCAAGACCCAGTCCGCCTATCCGGGCCTGAAGAGCTTCGCGGCCGAATCTCCGCTCTATGCGGAAGGCGGTCCGCTCGYCATCGCCTTTGAGCAGGCTTCCAAGACCGCGATCGCCCGTCCGCCGCACCCGGCCTATCCGACGATCACCTCGGCCTTCATGCAAGCCGTCGACAAGATCTTCAACGGTGGTGACGCGCAGGAAGCGCTGACGGCCGCTGCCAAGAAGATCGACGAGGATATCGAGGACAACGCCGGCTACCCGCCCTTCGACGAGCAGCAGTAAGGGGTTTTGACGGGGCCGGTTCTCCGGCCGGCCCTGGACTATCTCGGGAGGATGACCGATGAGGAGGAAACAATGACTTTGCAACAGACCTCCACGCCCGCTTTGCGGCGTCCGGCGAAACGCCGCGACAAGCAGCGGCTCTGGCAGGAAATGGCGATGATCGCGCCTGCCTTTCTGCTTCTGGCGATATTCCTGATCACGCCGTTCCTCTTGTCCTTCTGGACGGCGATGACCAACCAGCCGCTCGTGCCGCGCCCGACGCCGGTGCGCTTTGTCGGCCTCCTGAATTTCGAGCGCGTCTTCACCGATCCGCTGTTCTGGACCTCGCTGTGGAACGTTACGCGTTTCACCTTCTGGGTGCTGCCAGTGCAGTGCGGCCTCGCCTTCCTGACCGCGCTGCTCTTGCACCAGAAGCTGCCGATGCAAAACCTGCTGCGCGGCCTGTTCTTCCTGCCGGCGATCACCTCCATGGTGGTGGTCTGCGTCATCTGGGGCACGCTGTTCCAGTATCCGAGCGGCCCGCTCAACCAGATCGTCGGTTTCCTTTCCGGCGGCACGATCCAGCCGATCGACTGGCTCGGCGACCCCAACTGGGCGATGTTCTCCATCGTGTTGCTTTCAGCCTGGCAGGCCTATGGCTTTCAAATGATCATCTATCTCGCCGGCCTGCAGGGCATTCCCGAAGAACTATACGATGCCGCCCGCATCGACGGGGCAAGCGCGCTGCGCCGCTTCTGGCACGTCACCATGCCCGGCCTTCGCCCGACGCATGTCTTCGTGCTGGTCATCACTACCATCCAGGCCTTCAAGCTCTATACGCAGGTGGCGATCCTCACCCAGGGCGGCCCGAAGGAAAGCACCGAAACCGTTGTCCACTACATGGTGCGCGCCGGCTTCGAGGAGCAGAAACTCGGCTACGCATCGGCCGTTTCCGTCATCCTCTTCGTCATCGTTCTTCTGATCGCGCTCCTGCAACGCAAACTCCTGAGGCGCTTCGATGTCTGATATCGCTTTGAGCCAGCCCGCCCCGCTGGCAATCGCAAGGGGCAACGGCAAGAGAAGCCTGCGCGTCGTGCAGAGCCTCTGCATCCTGGTCATCGCGCTGGTGATGATCTCGCCGCTGTTCATGCTGCTGATCGCCAGCCTGAAGGACGACCGTTTCCGCATCCTCGCCGACATGGGCAGCTTCCGCGCCTTCTGGGTCAGCGACCCGACGCTGTCGAACTACAAGGAGATCGCCCATTTCTCCGGCGAGCTGGCCTATGGCCGATATCTCTTCAATTCGCTGGTGATCCTCGTTGCCACAGTCGTCTCGGGTCTGATCATCAATTCCATGGCGGGCTTCGTTCTGGCCTGGGGCTCGCTGCGCGGCAAGGCGGCGCTCTTGGCGCTGGTCGTCGCCCTCTATGTCATCCCGCAGGAAAGCATCATCATGCCGCTCGTCGTCATGATGTCGCGGGCGGGGCTGACGGATACCTTCGCGGTGCAGATCCTGCCCTGGGTGGCAAGCCCGCTCTATGTCTTCCTCTTCTACCAGTTCTTCGCGCAGCTGCCGAAGGAACTCTATGAAGCGGCGGAAATGGATGGTGCATCGGTCTTCCGCATCTACCGGTCAATCTACATGCCGCTCAGCCTGCCGGCGCTCGCCACGGTCTCGATCCTCATGGGCATCGAAAGCTGGAACCAGTATCTCTGGCCGACGCTGGTCACCCAGACCGACTATGCTCGGCCGATTGCCGTCGCCATCGCCACCTTCTTCGGACAGGACAGCATCTATTGGGACCGCGCCATGGCCGCCTCGGTGCTGATGATGATCCCCGTCCTCATTCTCTATCTGGCTTTCCAGCGCTGGTTCGTCAGTTCATTCGTCGGCTCCGCGGTGAAAGGTTGATCATGTCTCTGCAGGCAAAATCCGAAACGTCAGCACCTGAAACCATCGAAGCGGAGCTGCCCGAAGGCACGGTGCTGCATCTCTGGCTGAAGGCGCGCCATGCCGGCGGCGAGGCGAAGCTCTTCGTCGCTGTTGATGGCAACGACATCGGCGAGCCCTCGACCCGCCGCACGGGGGAATTTGAGTTCTTCGCTGTGACGCTCGCGAAGGGCGGTCGTGCCACGCTGTCCTATGATGCGACAACCACAGCGCTCTCCGTCGCTTATGCCTTCCGGCCGGAAACAGTGATGAAGGAGGGCATCCGCGTCTTGCACAGCGATGCCCGCACCGCCGCCCCCAACGTGCCCGACAGCTACCACTTCCGCCCGCCCTTCGGCTGGATGAACGATCCGAACGGTTTTGGACGGTTCGGCGGAAACGCTCACCTCTTCTACCAGCATTATCCTCATGAGCCGCGCTGGAACACTATGCACTGGGGCCATGCCGTCTCGAAGGATTTCGTCCGCTGGACGCATCTGCCCATGTTCCTCTTCCCGGCGGCACATCTATCGGAAAAGGATGATGGCCGCGGCGGCGCCTTCTCCGGCTCGGCGATCCCCGGCGCCGGCCCAGAAGGCGAGGAAATCCGCGTCTTCTACACCGAGCATGTGCGTGATCGGCAACCGGAAGAGCAAATCCAGCTTTCCGCCGTCAGCCGCGACGGCATCGTCGCCGGCCCGTCGAAAACCGTGATGCCGCTGCGCCCGGAAGGCTTGAACCTCACCACCGATTTCCGCGACCCCTATGTCTTCAAAGGCCCGGACGGCCGCTGGAAGATGCTGCTCGGCAGCCGCGACAGGCAGGGCGGCGTCGTACTGCTCTATGAAACCGCCGACGCGCAAGGCGCCGATGGCTGGACCTTCCTCGGCATCATCCATCGCGAGGACGGTTTCGGCATGACGGCGGCGGAATGCCCCTGCATGGTGCCGCTTTCCGGCAAAAGCGCAGAAACCCGCTGGGCGCTGATCTTCGGTCTGCTCACCAGCCGCGACCCGGCCACCGGCCGCCGCAACCTCACCTCCGTCACCGTCGGCGGTTTCGATGGCCGCACCTTCACGGCGGAATTCGAGCAGGAGTTGGATTTCGGTTCGGATGCCTATGCCTTCCAGGCCTTCGTTGATGGCGGCGAGCCGGTCGGCATCGCCTGGCTCGCCAAC
>NZ_JBFUAY010000161.1:0-10605 GCF_056406015.1 Rhizobium sp. P1_E1
ACACCGTAGAGTAAGCCACCGAGCACCGGCCCGGTGATTGCCGCGAGCTGCCAGGACGACGAATTCCAGGCGATGGCATTGGAGAGTGCCTCCTCCGGCACGAGATTGGGC
This sequence comes from Rhizobium sp. P1_E1, assembly GCF_056406015.1. Taxonomy (NCBI): domain Bacteria; kingdom Pseudomonadati; phylum Pseudomonadota; class Alphaproteobacteria; order Hyphomicrobiales; family Rhizobiaceae; genus Rhizobium; species Rhizobium sp. P1_E1. The sequence continues at coordinate 112 of NZ_JBFUAY010000161.1, forward strand.
GCCAGCGACTGCACTGCCGGTGACATGAAGGCGCGCTCGATGCCGAAGATCAAAAGCACCGCGAAGACAGGCAGCGGCGTAAAGCTTCCCATCAAAGTCATCACAAGCAGCGCTAGCGTGCAGAGCGCGCTCACCAGCGAGCAGAGGGCGGCGATCGCCCGTCGATTGTACCGGTCGGCCACCGAACCGGTGACGAGGATGAGCAGCAGCGACGGCAGGAACTGCACGAGACCGATCAAACCGAGATAGATCGCGCTGCCCGTCTGATCGTACATCTGCCAGCCGACGGCGACGCTGACGATCTGCTGCGAGAAGGAAAGCAGGAAGCGCGCGAAGAAGAACCGCGTGTAGGACGAATGCCGGAACGCGGCAAAACGGTCTCCGGTGGGCGAAAACGACATGGAGGTTTTCCGAGGAGACGGGCGCCGGAATAGCGGCAAAGCCGCCCGTTAAACATGATTCACCGTGCGTTTCCACACGGCACTTGCTCGTTTAGTCGCCAATGTCTACATGTCTGTCAACAACGAATTGGAGACGATGATGTTTGCGCTGTTTCAAACCATTGATTTGGCTTTGAATATTTACACCTGGATCCTGATTGCCAGTGCCATTTTTTCCTGGCTCTATGCCTTCAACGTTATCAATTCCAGCAATCAGTTCGTCAATTCGGTCGGCACATTCCTCTATAATGTAACCGAACCGGTGCTGAAGCCGATCCGCCGCCTTCTGCCGAACCTTGGCGGCATCGACATTTCGCCGATCATCCTGCTGCTGATCATCTTCTTCCTGCGCACCTTGCTTTGGACCACGCTGTACCCGCTGGTCGCTTGAGCCGTCCCTGGAGCCTTTTTGATGACCATCTGCGCCTCGCCGTCCGGCTGACGCCGAATGGCGGACGGGACGCGTTCGATGGCATCGAGGCCGACGCCGAGGGTGAAGCGTTCCTGAAGGCACGCGTCACTGCCGTGCCCGAGAAAGGCAAGGCCAACAAGGCACTCATCCTTTTGATCGCAAAATCCCTGCGCATTCCCAAATCCAGCGTCAGCCTCGTCTCGGGTGAGACCGCGCGCAAAAAAATCCTCCGGATCGACGGCGATCCGGAGGATTTGATAAAAAAGCTCGAGATAGTTTTAGGCTGAGTGATCAGCCTTTCTTCTTGGCGCGTTCGACGGCTTCGAGGATGAGTTCGCCGGCTTCCTTGGAGTCGCCCCAGCCGAAGATCTTCACCCACTTGCCAGGTTCCAGATCCTTGTAGTGCTCAAAGAAGTGCTCGATCTGCTTCAGCGTGATYTCCGGAAGATCGGTGTAGTCCTTCACCTTTTCATAGCGCAGCGTCAGCTTCGGCGACGGCACGGCGATGATCTTCTCGTCCTTGCCGGAATTGTCTTCCATCTTCAGGACGCCGATCGGGCGCACATTGATGACGCAGCCGGGAACCAGCGGGCGGGTGCTGGCGATCAGGACGTCGATCGGGTCGCCGTCTTCCGACAGCGTGTGCGGCACGAAACCGTAATTGCCCGGATAGGTCATCGGCGTATAGAGGAAACGATCGACCACCAGCGTGCCGGCTTCCTTGTCCATCTCATACTTGATGGGATGGCCGCCGACCGGAACCTCGACGATAACGTTGACGTCCTCAGGTGGATTGTTGCCGATTGAAATGGCGTCGATGCGCATAAGAAACTCCCGCGAGGTTGAATTTGCTGGCAGCCAGATAATCAGTTTCATGTGGCAACGCAACATGGCACAGCGTCAATGCTTGACTGCACCGGCGCCCATTCACATCAAAAGTTTCTAATAGGAGATAGTCGTAGGCCGACCAGCACCGCGCGCCTTTCAGAAGCGCAAAGGCCGCTGCAGCGTTTGAAGTGCTGCCTAATATAGGGAATGACGCCGCCGCTCAGCTCCAGATGAAGCCGATCTTCTTCAATTGCCTGTGGTCGAAACTCTCCATGCCTTCGCAGAAATCGACGCCGCCATGATTGCGGTAGAAGTCGCTGGCGTTCTCGTTTTCCTCGAGGCACCAGACAACCAGCCCGTTGCAGCCGAGCGACTTCAAGAGCCGGCGCGCCTCGCCGAACAGCATCCTGCCGAGGCCGATGCCCTGATACTCGGGCCGAAGATAAAGCTCGTAAATCTCGCCTTCCTGCGGCAAAGCGCGGGCGCGGTTGAGGCCGAGCGTCGCGTAGCCGGCGACTGTCCCGGCAACATCGAGAACCAGCAGCGTTGCCGGGCCGCGCGTTGCCTTGCGCCACCAGCTTTCGCCGCGACGCTCGATCATCTGCGTCAGTGCGCGATGCGGAATGATGCCCGCATAGGTGTGTTGCCAGGCAAGCCTGTGTGTTTCCGATATGGCTCGRGCATCTTGCGGCTCGGCCCGCCGGACATCGATCGACAACGTCTTCATAACGTTTACTCTGGTCCCGCCGAGGGCAATTAACCATATGCACAGCGGCATTGTGATCGATTGCCCACAGACTTGATATGTGGACGACGATCAAAAGTTAACGCTTTTTTAACGATTGTCACAAGATGGAATCGACGCGGCGCACAATAAAAAACCCCGGCGTGAAGGCCGGGGTTTTCTAAGGATTTCTGAAAGAGTGCGACGCGCTTCAGGCTCTCAGAGAGCCGCCTTCGACTTTTCGAAACGCTTGCGATCGTTTGCGTCGAGATACATCTTGCGCAGACGAATATTCTTCGGTGTCACTTCCATCAGCTCGTCATCCTGGATCCAGGAGAGAGCGCGATCAAGCGTCATGCGGATCGGCGGCGTCAGCTTCACCGCTTCGTCCTTGCCGGCGGCGCGGATGTTGGTGAGCTGCTTGCCCTTCAGGACGTTGACTTCAAGGTCGTTGTCGCGCGAATGGATGCCGATGATCATGCCGGCATAGACCTTTTCGCCCGGCTCGATAATCATCGGGCCGCGATCTTCCAGGTTGAACATCGCATAGGCGACGGCTTCGCCGGGAGCGTTGGCGAGCAGCACGCCGTTGACGCGGCCACCGATCACACCCTTGTAGGGCTGGTAGTCGTGGAACAGGCGGTTCATGATCGCCGTGCCGCGCGTGTCCGTCAGCAGTTCCGACTGGTAGCCGATCAGGCCACGGGTCGGTGCGTAGAAACGCAGGCGCAGACGGTTGCCGCCCGACGGACGCAGCTCGACCATTTCGGCCTTGCGCTCGGACATCTTCTGCACGACGACACCGGAATGTTCTTCGTCGACGTCGATGACGACCTCTTCGACCGGCTCAAGAAGCTGGCCGCTTTCATCCTTGTGCATCACGACGCGCGGACGCGACACGGCAAGCTCGAAGCCTTCGCGACGCATGGTTTCGATGAGAACGGCGAGCTGAAGTTCGCCGCGGCCGGACACGTAGAACGAATCCTTGCCTTCGGCTTCTTCGATCTTCAGGGCGACGTTGCCTTCTGCTTCCTTGAAGAGACGGTCGCGGATGACGCGTGAGGTCACCTTGTCGCCTTCGGTGCCCGCCAGCGGGCTATCGTTGACGATGAAGGACATGGTGACGGTCGGCGGATCGATCGGCTGCGCCGGCAGTGGTGCGGTGATCGAAGGATCGCAGAAGGTATCGGCGACCGTGCCCTTGGAAAGGCCGGCGATCGCAATGATATCACCTTGATGCGCTTCTTCGATCGGCTGACGTTCGATGCCGCGGAAGGCGAGGATCTTGGAAATACGGCCGGTTTCGATCGTCTTGCCGTCAGCGTGGAGAACCTTCACTGCCTGGTTCGGCTTGATGGAACCGGAATTGATGCGGCCGGTGATGATGCGACCGAGGAAGGGGTTGGCTTCGAGGATCGTACCGATCATCGTAAACGGACCTTCGTGGACGGTCGGCTCCGGAACATGCTTGAGCACCAGGTCGAGAAGCGGCGTAAGACCCTGATCCTTCGGACCTTCCGGATTGACGTTCATCCAGCCGTCGCGGCCCGAACCGTAGAGGATCGGGAAGTCGAGCTGCTCGTCGGTCGCGTCGAGGTTTGCAAAGAGGTCGAAGACTTCGTTGATGACTTCTTCGTGGCGGCCATCAGGACGGTCGATCTTGTTGATCGCGACGATCGGGCGAAGGCCAACCTTCAGCGCCTTGCCGACCACGAACTTGGTCTGCGGCATCGGGCCTTCGGACGCATCGACGAGAACGATCGCGCCATCCACCATCGAGAGAATGCGCTCGACKTCACCACCGAAGTCGGCGTGGCCGGGGGTGTCGACGATGTTGATGCGGACACCCTTCCATTCCACCGAAGTCGCCTTGGCGAGAATGGTGATGCCGCGTTCCTTTTCGAGATCGTTCGAGTCCATCACGCGCTCAGCGACACGCTGATTTTCGCGGAACGAGCCGGACTGCTTGAGAAGCTCATCCACCAGGGTCGTTTTGCCATGGTCAACGTGCGCGATGATCGCGATATTGCGAAGTGCCATATGTGAAATCTCTGAAGCTGGGGCGCACGCTCTAGAGGGCGCGCCTATTAGTTTGGGGCGTCCATACAGTTTTTTTTGCGTTTGCGAAAGGGGGGAACGCGCAAAAGCTGCGGCAAGGCTGTCGCCCCGCCGCATCATCGCATGTCATCAAATTGTCTTAGGCGTCGCTGCCTGTCAATTCCTCGAAGGTCGAAAGTCCTTTTTTGACGAGCATCGCATCCGGGCTCGGCAGCTTGCCGCGGAAGGCCTTATAGGCGTCCTCCGGATCGACCGAACCGCCGACGGAATAGATATTGTCCTTGAGCTTGCGCGCCATCTCGCCGTTGAAGGCGTCTCCCGTCTCCTCGAAGGCGGCGAAGGCGTCGGCGTCGAGCACCTCAGACCACATGTAGGAGTAATAACCGGCCGAATACCCGCCGGAAAAGATGTGCTGGAAGTGCGGCGTTGCATGGCGCATGACGATCGACTTCGGCATGCCGATCTCGGCCAGCACCTCACCCTGCACCGCCATCGGGTCCTCGACGGTCGTTCTCGTGTGAAACGCCATGTCGACCAGCGCCGACGAGGTGAACTCGACCGTATTGAAACCGGCATTGAAAGTGCGCGCTGCCAGCACCTTGTCGAGCAGGGCCTGCGGCATCGGCTCGCCGGTTTCGACATGCACGGCATAGCGCTTCAGAATAGCGGGCACCGTCAGCCAGTGCTCGTAGAGCTGCGACGGCAGCTCGACGAAATCGCGCGAAACGCCGGTGCCCGAAACCGAGGGATAGGTGACATTCGAAAGCATGCCGTGCAGCGCATGGCCGAATTCGTGAAACAGTGTGCGGGCATCATCGAGCGACAGCAGCGCCGGCTTGCCTTCCGCCGGCTTGGCGAAGTTGCAGACATTGTAGATGATCGGCAATTCGCCGTGGCGGCCATCCTTCAGCTCCAGCCTGTGCTGCGATTGCAACGAGCTCATCCAGGCGCCGGAGCGTTTCGAGCTGCGGGCGAAATAATCGCCGAGGAAGAGGGCGACGAGCTTGTCCGCGCGGTCCCTGATTTCGAACACCCTGACATCCGGGTGATAGGCGGCCACGCCCTTCTTCTCGACGGCGCGGATGCCGAACAGCCGGCCGGCCACGTCGAAGCAGGCTTCGATGATCTTCTCGAGCTGCAGATAAGGCTTGAGCTCGGCTTCGGAGAAATCGAACTTCCGTGCGCGGATCTTTTCGGCATAGTGGCGCCAGTCCCAGGGCATCACCTCGTGGTTCCGGCCTTCCTCGGCGATCAGTGCCGCGATATCGGTCTCCTCCTCGCCGGCGCGTTTCACCGCCCGCGCCCAGACAGCCCTGAGCAGGCCGTTCACCGCATCCGCCGTCTTCGCCATCGTGTTGTCGAGCTTCAGCTCGGCGAAATTGCCGTAGCCAAGCAGCGTCGCTACCTGATGGCGCAGCGCCAGCGTTTCCCTGATGACCGCGCGGTTGTCCGTCTCCCCGTCATTTTCGCCGCGCGCCACCCACGCCTTGAAAGCCTGCTCGCGCAGATCGCGGCGCTCCGAAAAGGTCAGGAACGGCTCGATGATCGAACGTGACAGCGTCACCGCATATTTGCCCTCTTCGCCGCGTTCGCGCGCTGCCGCCGCCATCGCGTCACGAAGGAATTCCGGCAGGCCCTCGAGCTCGGCGCTGTCCGAAAGGACCAGTGCCCAGGCCTTCTCGTCGGCCAGCACGTTCTGGCCGAATTGTGTCCCGAGGCCGGCAAGCTTTTCATTGATCGCGGCGAGTTTTTCCTGTTCGACCTTGTCAAGCTTGGYGCCCGATTTGACGAAGCCTTTCCAGTGGCGTTCCAGCACGCGTGTCTGTTCGAGCGTCAGGCCAAGCGTCTCGCGATTCTCCCAAAGCGTGTCGATACGGGCAAAAAGTGCTGCATTCATCCCGATCTTCGAATAGTGGCGCGACATCTTCGGCGAGATCTCCCGCTCCAGCGCCTGGATCACATCATTGGTATGCGCACCTGCCTTGTTCCAGAACAGCGCCGAGACACGCGACAGTGCCTCGCCGGCAATCTCCAGCGCTACGACCGTATTGGCGAATGTCGGCGCATCGCCGTTTCCGGCAATTTCGTCGATTTCCCTTTCATGAGCGGCAAGTGCGGCCTCGAAGGCGGCGGCAAAATCACCGTCATCCAGGGCATCGAAACGCRGCAGGCCGTGAAGACCGTCCCAGGTCACCAGCGCCGGATTGAAATCATGTGGAGAAGGCATCGGAGAATTCCTTTTGGCATGCAGATGGATCGTCAATATAGGAGAGCCGTCGTGAAATTGGTATGTTGCCGGGTAGGGCCTTTTGCCCCGTCTGCCAATCTGATGGACGTCCGTCAAATCTGGTGGACAACAATTGATACGTGAAAATTAACCAATCGTTAACGATTGACGCGAATCACGCGCAGGCGCTAGTTTTCCGATGTTCTTCTTGTAAGGGGACATGCGCCATGGAAATTTTTTCTGTGCGGTCTTCTCAGAGTTTGCTTTTTAAAAACAATCCCAATAACGCAAAAAGTTCGAAGACCTCTGATATTGAAATCGAGACCAGAGCTGCCGCCCCGGCCTCGTTCCAGATCGAAGACGAAGTTGGCGAAGGCCCGGATTTCACCGCGGTCAGCCCTGGAGAGCTGCGCAATTACGCACGCCAGAGTTTCGACAGCGGCCTGATCGATCAGAATACCTACGCGGCGATCTCCGAACCGCTACCCATGCACGCGATCGATCCGCTCGGCAACGTCATCGATCTCTCCAGCGTCACCGACGGCACCAGCTTCAATTTCCTCGATTATTACAAGAACCAGCTGCAGGTCGCCATGTCCATCGGCGATGCTAACGAGGTCCAGACGCTAAAATCGATCGTCAATTTTCTGGATGGCTGATCGGAGCATGTCGCCGAAAAGTGCGCAGCGGTTTTGGGATAGCGACATGCATAACAACAAAGACAAGCGCGTTGCATGATTCAAGTTTGGCGCGACGCGCTTTAGGTCAGGCCTTGCGCCAGCCGAGCAGGCCGGGCGTTGCGTGCCAGAGCGCCTGGGCGGCAAATCCCATGAAGAGCACGCCGGAGCAGCGCACGATCAACCGCTCATGGGCGCGATAGAAGCGCCGCACCGTACCGGCGCCGATGATGCCGATCAGGATGATGTCGGCAGTCACGAAACCGACGAACGACACGACGAGAAGCACCGGCAACGCCTCGAAATCAAGCGCGCCGGCCGAGCCTGCAACCAGTGCGGTGAAGGTGGCGAGCGCCACCGGATAGCCCTTCGGATTGGTGACGCCGAAGATCAGACCACGACGAAACGGCCGCTCGACCACAACAAGCGCCTGCCCTTCCGCTTTCGGCTTGGCATTGACGGCGCTCCAGCCGATCCAGGCGAGGTAGAAACCGCAGGCAAGGCCGAGCAGGTCGAAGACGAAGGTTCCGATCGTCTTTGCGCCGACGATCGCGATCAGCGCCAGCGACGACCAGATAAGATCCCCGACCAGATGCCCCATCATGAAGAAAGCGCCGGCCTTGCGGCCCTGCCCGGCGCCGATGCCGAGCAGCTGCAGGAAGGCGGGTCCCGGAATGAGCACGTAAAAGAGCGCCGCCAGAAAGGCGCCGAAGAGCAAAGACTGCGTCATGGAAATGCTCCGGAGGATGATGTTGCAGACTAGGCGATCACGGGCATTCGTCAAGGGTGGTGCACAGCCATGAGGAGTGGGATCAGGTAGCAAACGCTACCGAAGGCGGCTTTCGGCCCGAGGCGGACATCTGTTCGTTGTTGAAGGATACGGCTGCTTTGCGCCCCATTTCTGTCGTTCGGACGGGCTCTAGGCTTTCTTCAAAGCCGCCATTTGGCTTATGCGACCTGAAATGCCTCGCTCCGAATGGATTCTTGTCTGACCACTTCTGGCGTCGAAGTTGGGAATGTAGCCATTGAGATTACTGCCGCATTTCGACAGCAACGCGCGACGTTCCGACCATACGAGCTGCCCGTCAGATCGCCCATTCTTCGTGGCATGCAGCCTGATAAAATTTGACGCACGGCATCTTTGGACATTGGCCCAACTTTTCGCGCTGCGGCTCTATAATGTCTACCAGCTCTTGATAGTAAGCCTGTTCGCCCGCATAACCTTCGTTCTGCGCCTTCAGCTCGAGGTGGCGTCGATAAACCCAGCTCAATGCATCGGCGACCTGCACCAGCGACGAGTGGTCGGACTTGATGGCGAAGGCCGTATTGATGATCTGATCGAACCTGTCCTTCGGCTTGCGTTCCAGCCAGACGCTCTTACCGCGCTTCTTGCCGCGGCACTGGTAGAGCCCATCATACCATTCGTGGGATCGATAGAGCCCTTCCGAAAAGTTAGCCATCTCATGTTTGTTGTCATCCATGATAAAGACCGTGAGCCCTTTGGAATTCGCTACGCTCTGCATTTTCTTCTGCACAACTGAACTGACTAGCATCGCCCCCGCAATCCAATAGCTGTTCGCGAAGGGGTGACCGTGACCGGCAGCAATAGCAGTGTCGAAGAGATTGAATGAGAAGGCAATTCCAAAGACCTTGCCGCCATTCGCGACCGCAAGTTGGCAAATGTCGCGCAGAAAGTCCTTGCGCTCCTGCGCGGGTACTTGGTTCCATGCCCCGGCGCCATTGATGAAGCGCTTTGTCTTGAGGTCGCCGCGTGCGCCTGGATGTTGCGCGAAGATAGCTTCCAGCTTTTTATCGAAGTCGTCAGTCTTCTTTCTAAGCTTGTATGCATCGAGCATGAGCCCACACATAACGAAGATGTCGCCCTGGTCGCGTGCACCACTTTCGTCGACGTAGATGAATTACATACCCCACCCCTCCCTAGCGCTCGGAACGATATCGTTTCCCTAAGCCGTCTGTCCATGGGGGGACCGACGAGGGGGCCGGCGTGCCTAATGCAGCCTTCGGGAAGGCGTACCATGGCTGCCGATGACTGCAATAGGGTCGGACGCGACCAGTCGGCAAAGCGCCCCATCGTGGTCGTTGAACGCTGCGCGTGTGGATCCCAAAAGCGGACATCCATTGAGGAAGCGCGGGAGCGCACCACGATGTCCGCACTCGGTAGACTACCGTCCGCTGCGCTCGAGCAACTGGCAATCTTAATCTGTGCGCAGGTGCGTAGCGGATTGTGATGACATTGTTTTTCCCAGAGGTTTGTCATTACCATCTCAGGCGAGGCCTCCGATAACCTCCGCGATCCCATTGTGACCACCAGCGAGACATGTGCCAATGACCGACCCTGTACCCCTCGACCGCCAGTTCGTTCGCTGGGACGGGGAGGCCGCGATCGACGTCGACCTAGCGCGGTATCTGGAAAGTTATTCGGGCAACTACGATTGGGAGGCGCTGCTAGAGCGACGGCGCGTCGTCATCCTCGCAGAGGCGGGTAGCGGCAAGTCGACCGAGCTGGCGGAGCAGGCCAAGCGCATGCGCGCCGACGACCGGACGGCTTTCATCACCACATTGCAAAAGGTCGGACAGCGCGGCAGCCTTCAGTCCGCCCTCGGCACGGCTGAATGGCGCCGCTTCGAACAATGGCAGTCCACCGCCGAACCGTGCTGGCTTTTCCTGGATTCCGTCGATGAGGCGAAGCGGGCGGATTTCGCGCTGCTGGATATATTGAACGACGTCGCCGACGCGATCGAAGGCTTTTCGACGCGCATCCATATAGTGCTGAGCGGGCGGGTGAGCGATTGGGAGTTCAAGCGCGATCTGAAGACGCTACTTGAGCGGATCCCGCTGCCGCCGCCCGATGAGAAGCTCGAGCCGGTCAACGCTGACCAAGAACTGATCAGCGCCGTCCGCAACGAGAGGCCGAAAAAAGACCCGGAGCCCGCCGAGAGGCCCCTGGTCGTAGTGATGGCGGCGCTCGACCGGGCGCGCGTCGAGACCTTCGCGCGGGCCAAGGGCATCACCGACGTCGATCGCCTGTTCGATCAGCTCGATCGGCAGAATCTCTGGTCGTTCGCCCGCCGACCGACCGACCTCGACTGGCTGGCCGGCTATTGGCG
>NZ_JBFUAY010000162.1:0-10554 GCF_056406015.1 Rhizobium sp. P1_E1
AGACACTGTTGGCCGCCACATTAATCGAGCCGTCGGCATCGACGTTTGAACCGGCAATGACTGCTGCCTTGCCTGCGTCGAGATTGATGTCACCGGTGGCGCTCAGTTGCGAGCCGACGGTCGTTTCGTCGTAGCTTTTGTAGCTGGACGAGCCTTTGGACAGGAAGCCGCTGCGCGATCCTTTGTCGTCCTTGGCGCTGGTGTCCTTGCCGGAGGCGATGACGAGGTCGCCGCCGGTGGTGATGTTCAGGTCCGCGGCGGCGGTCTCGTTGCCGGCCTCGATTTTCGAGGCCGAGATGACCGTGTCCTTGCCGGATTCAATATCGACGCCGCCACCGCCTGTGATGGCGGAACCGACGGCCGTCGTCGTTTCCAGATGCGTAGTCGTCTTCTCGCTGCTGCCGAGGAAACCGCCCTTGAGGCTGAGCTTGGTATCGAGGGTCGCGGTGTCAGTGGCTTCGGCGATCGTTACGTCACCATCGGCCTTGAGAGCGACCTTGCCGTCGGCGGCGAGCTTGCTGCCGACGATGTTGAGGTCGTGATCGCCGCTGCCATTGCCTGCCGTCACCGAGAGATCGCCGCCGGCCGATACTTCCGAGCCGACATGGGTGATCGACGAGGCGGATTTCTTGCCAAAGGAGCTGGCGGATGTTTCCTGCGCGGCCGTGATGTTGATATCGTCGCCGGCGCTCAGCGCGACATTGCCGCCGGCCTTGACGGAGGAGCCGGAGAGCAGGATGTCGTCGCCTGATTTGATCGTCGCATTGGTGCCGGCGGATAGCTGCGATTGCTGCTGGTCGGTGGAGAGGGTCTTGGTGTAGCCGGACTGGTTGTTGCGGGCGACATCGGTCGACACCACAGCCACCGAGCCCTTGTCGGCGGTCACATCGAGCGTCGTTCCCGCCTTGGCCGAACTGCCGATGACGTTGACATTGTCGGTTGCCTTGATTGTCAGGCTACCGCCGCTGGCTATCTGGCTGCCGGTGGCGTTCTGCTGGCCTGCATTGTCAACCTTGGCTGCAGTCAGCGTCACGTTGTTGCCGGTGAGCGAGGCGTTGCCTGTGGCATTGACCTTGACGCCCTTCAGCGCCAGACCGCCGCTGCCGCCGGCAAGCTGCAGATTGCCGCCTGCCGTCACGCCTGCATTGGTATTGACGAGGTTCTGGCCGCCGATCGTCATCGTCTGGGCCGCCAGCGTGATGCCGTTGGTGGTATTGAGCGCCGTGTCGCCGCGCGACAGGAACGTGCCGCTGCCCTGGATGGAGCTGCCGGAGACGGTAAGGCCGCCAGCGGATGCGATCAGACCGGAATTGTCGAGATTGCCGAYATTCATATCGACCGAGCCGCCCGCCATGACGGCGCCGGCACCGCTAAGCTTCTGCCGGTCGGCGGCGGCGACGTAGACGACAGGAGCAAGCACCTGGACGCCGTCGACAGTCTGCCACTGGTAGAGGACGATCGACTTGGTGAGGGCCGCCGCCTGCTCCGGAGTAAGCCCTTGGCCGACAGCTAGGCCGTTATCCCTGGCATAGGTGACGCCGTTGTCGAGCAACGTCTTCATCTGCTCGATGGCGTCATTGCCAGCGATGAAGGTGCTTCTGCCGAGCCCCTCGCCGACAAGCTGCCGCAACTGCGTGTCGATCAGCTGGTTCTCGAAATAGGCATCGCCCAGAAACGGAACCGTCGTCTCCGGCTTGTAGCCGATTTCTTTCATGAAATAGCCGGAGCCATAGAACTTGCCGACATCGAGATAGGCTGCGCGGGTTTCGAACAGGAAGATCTGTCCGGGTAGGGTGCCGCCGACGCCGCCCGATTTCGGCTTGGCGGCGGCCGCAAGGGCCGCGCCGTCGACGCGGATGCGGTCGGCAATATTGCCGAGCTCGGCAAGCAGGTTGCCGCCGTTGGCGGTGACGCCGCCGAGCGCCGCGTTGACATTGAACAACGCGCCGCCGGCGGTCAGGCCGGAAAGCGCCGAAAGCGGATCACCGGGATTGCTGGATGCCGCCAGGCTGGCGCCGCCTGCCATCGAGCCGGCTGCGGACGTGTTGTTGACGCTGCCGAAATCGACGGAGAGGGCACCGCCCGCCTTGATGTTGGCCGATACGCCGCCGATCGCCTGGACGGAGCTGACGATCGTCGTGCCGTTGGCGATGTTCTTCGAGGGATTGGCGTTGCCATTGGCATCATAGGCCGTGCAGGCGCCCTGCGCGTTGCAGGTTGTCGTCGTCGTGCGAAAGAGGGTGACGCCGGTATTGGTCAGCGTTGAGCCCTTCAGCGTCGCGTCGCCGCCGGCCTCGATCGAGCTGTAGGMRTTGRTGAGATTCGTGGCGTCGATCGAAAGGTTGCGGCTCGCCCGGATCGTCGCTTCCGGGCTGAGCGTGCCRACCAAGCGGTCCTCGTAGACCGACTGACTGAGGTGGGACGACCAATCCCAGGAGTAGGTGGTGCTTTCGTCCGAGCCGCTGAAATTCACCTCGTCGACGATGAAGTATCGCGACGGATTGTTGGGATCGGCAACGGGATTGCCGTTCGCGTCCCTCGGCACCCGGTCCCTGATCCAGTCGATGATCGGCCCGACCTTCTCCGGTCCGTCGGCCGAGATCCAGGTCCAGGCGCGGTAAGTCGTGCCGTCGGCAAGCGTCGCCTTCGACCAGAGCAGCGGCTGATAATCCTGCCACAAGCCCGGATCGACGCCCGCATAGAGCTGGTACATGTTCTGATCTGCGGTCTCGAGGTAGCCGAACGGCAGGCCGGCGGCAACGGGATTCAGCGTGAAACCGGTGACGACGCCTGAAGACACCAGCGTCCCGGTCGTCCATTGCGGCGTGGCGGCCCGCTGGTTGGTCAGGGCGCTGGTCAGGATCGACATGTCGTTTCCGGCCTGGATGAGACCGGAAATATTGGTGACTTCAGTGTTTCTCAGCCCGGCCGCCACCCCGGCGATCTGAAGGTCATGGTTGGCGAGGATGGCGCCCTGATTGTTGGTGAGCACGCCGCCGACGAAGAGGCTGGCGTCGTTGCCGGCATAGGCGAGGCCCGTGGCGCTGTTGGTGAAGTTACCGGCAATGTTGAATGTGAGATGGTTGCGGGCTGCCAGTTGCCCGGTATTGGTCAGCGACGGCAGTGTCAGCGTCAGGTCGTTGGCGGCGAGCAGCGCGGTGCCGGCCGTCGTGGTAAGACCACGCGCCTTGATGGCGATATCGCCCGAACCGCCGGCAGTGGTAATGGCATTGACCCGGGCGCCACTGAGATCGGCCGTGCCGGAGAGATCGAGAGCCAGGCCGCCGAGAGTGAGGCTGCTGTTGGCAAGGTTGGCGCTTGCGGCGTTCAGCGTCAGCGTACCGCCGGTGGCAATGTTGCTCGCCCGGCCATTGGAGAGATCGATATTAGTCGTGGTGACCGTCAGGTTGCCGGCTGTGCGGGTGGGATTGCCGTAGCTGATCTGGCCGCCAGACGCCGTGAGCGCAGCGCTGCTGAGGCTCTGGAGCTTGTTATAGGCAATATTCTGGCCGGCGCTGGCCGAAAGAGCGCCGCTGCTCAGTAGGGCGTCGCCGGCCGTGATCGAACCGCTTGTGGCCGCAAGGCTCATGCTGCCGATCTGCTGGAGCTTCAGCGTGCCGGCGGATGCAGCGGTGGCGGCGAAGTCGAGGCCGGAAACGAGAGTATCGACGGTGATATCCCGCGCCGAGAGGCTGGCGTTGCCGGCGGCAAGCGACTGGCCGGTAAGGTCGATCGTGCCGCCGGCGGCGATCGTCATGTCCTGATGCGCAACGACGTTGGCGCTGACATCACCCGCTGCGCTGGCGTCGACGTTTCCGGCGGCAAGCAAGTTGCCGGCGCTGATATCGGTGGCCGTCGCCTTGAGCGTGAGATCGCCGGTCTGCCCGAGGGCAATGTCGCCATTGGCCGACTGCGCGGTGGCGGCAAAATCGACGCCGGACACGATGGCGCCGGCCTGAATTGCCGGACCCGTGACCGAGACGTCGCCGGCTCCAAGGAGCTGGCCGGTGACCGATGTATCGGCGTTGATGGTAACGGCTCCGTGGCCGCTGACATTATCGGCCTGGAAACGACCGGCATCGATGAGGAGAGCGCCTGCGGCAAGCAGTGTGTCGATATCGACGCTCCCGCTGCTGCCGGCATCAAGCATCAGGTCGCCGGCCGTACCGACGGCGATGGCGCCGCCCGGCGAGGCGGCGGTGGCGGCAAAGTCCATGCCGGCAACGATCGTGCCCGCTGCAATCGAACCGCCGCTGATCGATACATCGCCGGCGCCGAGGAGCTGGCCGGTGATATCAGTGTTGCCGGAAAGCGCGATCGCGCCATGGCTGGTGATGGCGGCGGCACTGAGGTTGGCGGCGGAAGCCGAGATGTTGCCTGCCGCAAGCAGGGTGCCGGTATCGATGTCACCACTGGCGGCAAGGGAGAGATCGCCGCTCTGCGTCAGCACGATATTGCCGCCGGCCGCTTCCGTTCCCGCAAAGTCGATGCCGGCGATGATCGCATCGGCTGCGATGGCCGAGCCGGTGAGGTCGATGTTGCCGCCACTGAGGATCTGACCGCTGATGTCAGTGGCCGCGTTGATCGCGATGGCGCCATGCGCAATGACGCTCTGGGCTGTCAGCGCCGCTGATGTGACCGACGTATCACCGGCCGACAGGAGCGCGTCGACGTCGACGGCGCCGCCGCTGGCGGCAAGCTGGATGTCTCCGGCGCCTGATAGAACCGTGCTGCCGTTTGCCGCCGCATTCGTCGCAGCGATGTCGAGACCCGAGACGACCGTAGCGGCCGAGATCGAACGGCCTGAAGCCGTGACGTTGCCCTGCGCCAGCACATCGCCAGAGATGCCGATATCGGCGCCGGCGGCAAGCGTGATGTCATTGCCGGTGACAAGCGACGCTGCGGCGATCGAGCCTGATGTCGCTGTGATTGTCAGCGCACCGCCACCCTTTGCGGCGCCACCGACCTGGATGTCGCCCGACGTGCTGGACAAGGTAAGCGCATTGCCGGCCACGACGCTGCCGGCCGCGATCCCGGCCGCCGACAACATCTCGAGGTTGGCGGCACTGTTTGCCTCTCCGCCGACACTCAACAAGCCGCTGCCGCTCGAAAGCAGGATGTCGCCATCGGCGGCGACCGTATCGAGGGTAATTCCCTGATCCGCCTGAACGGCGACCTTGGCTTTCGAGGCCACCTTGGCGGCCGTCACCTTCGCCTTCGAGGAGATCGAAACGCCCTGCTGGCCGGAGACGTTACCAAGCGAGATCTTGCCGTCGGCCGACAGCGACAATTCGTTGGTGTTGGCCGCAAGATTGCCGCTCATGCGCACGCCGGCACCCTTTTCGGTGACGACGATCTTGATGCGGTCGGCCTGCATGGCGCCGAGTGCTGTGCCGTCGATCGCATATTCCGGCGTGCCAGAAATCGGAGCGAGCGCCTGGGAATTGCCCGTCGCGTAGTCGAAGTTGGATGCACCCGCCGTCACGCGCAGGTCCTTGCCATAGACCGGGCCGTTGACGTGGACCGCGCGAGAGACGATGTCGAAGAGATCGACCGCGCCGGGCCCGGCAGCGAAGTTGCCGCCGTTCGGTCCAATGGTGACATCCCCGCCATTGACGATAAAGCCGTTGAGCTTGCCATCGGCCCCAATCTGCGGCGCGCCTGTGGTCAGCGTTGCATGCGGCGTGTTGATGAAGCCGCAGCCATCGCAGGTGATGCCGTTCGGATTAGCGATGACGACATCGGCGCGGCCACCAAACACCTCAGTCGGGCCGTTCAAAGCCGAGCGATTGCCGCTGGTCACCTCGTTGAGGATGACCGATGCCGGAGCAGAATTATTCAGATTAGGATTGCCCGGCGTGACGCCGCCGAGATTGGAATTGCCGATCTCGCCCTTGTAGTTGTTGAGGATGAGGCCCGGCGTGCCGACGTTGAAATTGTCGTATTTGTTATGCGACAAGCCGGCTGCATTCGGGGTGACGATGTCGATCAGCGGCACGCCGTTCGGGGCGGCGCCGACGCCCGGCTGGTTGGCGGCGGCCGCCGTGGTGCTCGCAGAGACCGACTGCGCATTGGCAAGCATCGGCTGAAACACGAGCAAACTGCTCAGCAGGAGCGCGAGCGATTGCCGGGCGAGACGTGCCAGCCTGCGACCAGGTCTTCCATTTGCTCCGGCGACGCCACATGTTGCTGTCGTCGACTTGCACCGCTCTTCGCTCATCACTGCCTTCCGCGACCTAAATCCATGCGGCGGATAAATCCCGCATTAGTTGCAATTTCTTAGTTGACCGAAACCATAGCCGTTGATGACGGTCAACTTCTGCCTGTGCTTGAGGTAAATGCAATCCGAACAAAATGGACGCGATTTGGCGCGTCCCCGTGGCGTCCGGCGTGCCTATTCCCCGAACTTCTTGAACGTGATGGAGGAATAGGCTCCCGGAAGAACTTCCCTCATGACCTCGCGCTCGGCCTGGCTTGCTTCCTGCCCAACCACGACGGGGTGGGTCTTCGTCCCCTGCACACGGAAGTATCCGGCATCGACGATCTGGCCCTCGCCAATCGTAATCTTGCTCGCACCTTCCAAGGCGCTGATGTAGCTGAACAGTCCGCCATGATCGCCGCCCGCCTCGAGCGTCATCGTTCCGTTTGGCAAAGACATCTGACAGGAGGCGTAGGTCACGACATAAGTACCGGGCGCGATCGGATGCAAAACGCGTTCGTACTCCTTCGCGTTGCCGACAGGGTTCAGGAGATTGCCGTTTATATCCGCCGGCTTGCTTTGCTCAGGCAAAAGCCATTTGAAACCGCTCCAGACATCTTCAGGATCCGCCACCTTGTCAGGTTCGCCGTCGACGAGCTTGCGGAGACGAATTTGGCCGGCACATTGCATGGGGCCGAACAAGCCGGGATAGATAAAGCGCGCCAGGATCAACGCGCCTTTTTGTTTTCTTTCGTTCAGAATCTCAGTGGATTTTGCCACTCTTTCGCTGGCGACCATCGCGGGATCTTTTGCCCCGCCGCATGAAGCCAGCAGCACCGCTATGACGCTCAATCCCGCAGCCGCAAAAAGCCTTTTGTTCATACGAAATTTCTCCATTTCGATTGGGACAGGGGATTCAAACCCTGGCGAGGCCCCGTCGCCATCCTCTTTCGGGTTCGACAATATGACTGCTGCATCGCAGGACTATTTTTGGGTGAGCCACGTCTTCAAATTGCGTGTGAAGGATTTCGACAACCGCTGCGCCATGATGTCAGGCGCCCCTGACGTCGTCGCCGCGTTGATCGCAACAGCGACGATCACGCCGTAGCCGCTCCCGCGCATGGAGAGATCTTCGCCATGGATGTTTTGCGCTTCGGCGATCAGTTGCCCGGTCTTGGCGTCTTCCAGCCGGACGGTCCCATCGATCATGCTGTCATGCCCGCCGATGATCCGCGCCTGCTTGGTGGTGACATCGAAGACGTGCAGCGTCACGACCAGCCTGCCGCGCGTGGGTCCGCCGGGCACGCCGATCAATTCCTTGGCCATCGTCGCCTGAAGCGTGCGAACCGCCTCCTGGACCTGCTGGTCCGGCTTGTCGCCGAAACCGAATGTCTTGACGTCGGGGGCCAACTCAATCCGGATTTCGCGCACCGAGGTTCGTTGAAGGGCCGCAATTAGCCGGGGATCGGTCGTCGTGACGCAGGACGCAAGTGTCGCCGCCAGAAGGAGAAGGGTTAGAAAACGCACGATACGCATACAGAAACTCCGGGATTCAGGCATAGGGTTCGAGTGTCAGCGAAATTCAGTTCCTGTTGTCCGACGACGATGCAGGCTTGGCCTTGGCGTCGAGATGCTTGTAGAGCTCGGTCAACTGGGACTTGGGCGCGGGGCACCCTTTCGATTTGGCAATGCTGGTCAGGACATTGTTTCTGTTGCGCAACGCATCGATCTCGACCTTTTCGGGCGATTTCGGATCCATGAAAAACAGCGCAGGCAGAAACAGGAGGACGCCGGTCGCGCCGAGGACGATGTTCTTGCCTTGCGCGTCCGTCCGCTCCTTCACTGTCGACGTGATCTGCCGTTCGTTCGCCTCGAATTCACGCGCGATGCCGGCGCAATCGAACGCGCTGTCGGTCGGGTTGGTCGAAGCGACCGGCCGGGCCTCCCGGCCGGCGCAGCCGGCAAGCGAGATGGAAAGGGCAAGGATCAGCGCTGTCGATGTCGAAAAGGTCTGAGTGAGTTTATTCTTCGAAATATTGCCGGTGGTCATTTTTGCTTCCGTTACCAATGAGTGGATGCGCTGAAATAAAAGAGCCCGCCGTCGACCTGGTCGAGGCTGCTTGCAACGATGTCGGAATAGCCGAGGTCGGCGCTGATATTGCCGCCGACAGCGCGGATACCGGCCGTCCAGCTGGCGAGATCGCCCCCCGTGATGTCGAAGCGTTTTTGCGAATAGACATGGCCGTAGTCCAGGCCGAGGTAAGGACGCAGCTCGCCGAGGACCTTCGCGACTGCATCGCCGCTTTCGTTGGATTTCGTTCTCCAGACGATCTCGTTGTGGCTGAACATGCCATTGTTGCCGAAGAGCACGCTTTCGCGCGTGCCGCGGACATTGCTGTAGCTGCCAAGCGAGATCTGCTCCGCGCCAAGGAGATTGTCGGGGGAATATTGACCGCTGAGCAGCGAGGTCAGCTCAAACTGCCGGCCGGCCAGCGTGAACGGCTGCGTCACGCTGATCGTGGCGTTGAATTTCGAAAATCGCGGATCAGCGTTGCCGGCGCCGGGATCGCCTGGTTCCACGGCATCGAAGAGACCGAGCCCCTTGTCGTAGCTGGCATCGAACACCCAGATGCCGCCGAACATGCGGCRGGAATGGGAAATACCGATCTCGCCGACCGTATAGCGGCGGCTGCCGACCTCGATCAGGTTGCCGAGCAGGAAGTTGTTCGTCTGTTTGTAGGTCAGGCTGCTGCGGACAGTCGTGATCGAATCCTTGTCGCGCAAGACGACACGATCGATACCGAGACCGGCCTGCCCCGAATTGCCCGAGGTTTCGAGCGATGAGAAATTTCCTTCGACCGCACTTTCATATTGGTACCAGGAGCCGTTCAGCGAAACAGTGGAGTAACCGTAGGGGACACTGACGCTGCCGGAATAGCTGTTGCCATATCCCTTTCCGTCATTGCGCCACGGATAGTCCGGACCACTATGCTCGTAGGAGAAGGACCACTGATCGTTGATATCAAGCAGGTCGTCCAAGCCCAGCGATGCCGAGCTCCGGGAAAAACCGGTGCTTTCCTGCCCCATATTGTTGTTGCCGAGGGAGGCATGCCAGGGTCGGCCCGGGCGGTTTTCGATATTGAGGATCGACGTTCCGTCCTTGGGACCGGGCAGCATGGCGGATTTGGCATCGTTGGCCTGCAGCCGGTTCATCTGGTCGAGCCCCTGCTCGATATCGCGGATATTGACGACCCGACCGATCAGGCCCGGAAAGGCTGTCGCCAGCGAACCGCTGCCGGCGACTTTCTGGCCATTGAGATAGATGTCCGAGAGCGTGCCTTCGACGACGAGCAGGCGGAGGATTCTGGTCTTGGCGATATCCTGCTGCGGCACGTAAGCCCGCGAGGTCACATAGCCATGATCGATATAGAGGTGCGTGACATCGCGCAGCACCGCATTGATCTCGGCGAGGCCGACGCATCGGTTGCCGTAAGGTGCGGTCACCTTGCCGATCTCCTGCGCCGATAGCAGGTTTGCCCCATCGATCTCGACACGCGTGATGTCGAAACAGGCGCCATTTCCGGGGCCTGCGGGCAAAGATCCGTTTTCCCCATCCGCGCTGCCGCCCGGTGTGGCACGGCGAAGCGCATCCAGCCGCTGCGACTGCGTCCGCTCTTCCTGGCGGCGGTTAAAATCGTCGGCCGGCGACTGTGCGTGGGCGGTAGCGACACCGATCATGAGGACGGCGCCGACAACCAGGGAGGATCGAATGTCTGTCGTCATTTTGAAATTCGGCTACTTCACGGCAGTGGGCTGGAGTTCGTCGAGGGCCGGCTTCAGCCCTTTCAGCGAGAAACGGATATTGACGTCCTGGCCGTTCATCAGCCGCACCAGCCCTTCAGCACTCGAGCCTTTCTTCAGCGCCGCGGCCGTCTTCGTATCCAGCGCCTGCTGCGCCCAGCATCCGGACTGGTTGCAATTGCGATAGTCGAGTTTGGCGACCGGCTTACCATCGGCATTGATCGACAGGCCGGAGGGCAGGAAGACGTTGAGCGGCAGAAGGGCGGTCAGCATCAGCCGCGGCTTGCCCTTGTCGCCCTTGCCCTTTTCGCCCTTGCCCTGGGAACCGGCCGGCGAAGCTGCGATCGCCAACGTCAGGATATTGACGGGTTTGCCGTCTTTAGTGACTTGCGCGACCTGGGCGACTTCGCAGGCCTCAGCGCCTGCCGAACTGGTGCAGCGATAATACCAGTCGTCGAATTTCTGGGATTTCATGGCCGGCGCCGGTTGAGCGGGCGCCTGCACCTGTTCCGGTCCTTGATCGGCCGGAACAGGTGATTGCGAAAAAGCCGGGT
>NZ_JBFUAY010000163.1:0-10352 GCF_056406015.1 Rhizobium sp. P1_E1
GGCCGGACGGACGACCCATTCAGGGAAAGGTGAGGCTCGTCGGACCTTCGATCGACACCAATACAAGCCGGGCGATCGTCTATGTCGCGCTTCCCCAGGACGTTCAGCCGCGCACCGGTCTTTATGTCACCGGCACCATCGAATTGAGGACCACGCCGGCGCTGACGGTTCCGGAGACCGCGATCGTTTTCCGTGACGGCATAAACTACGTCTTTGCAGCCGGCGAGGACAAGCGGGTAAGACGGGTGCGGGTCGAGACCGGCCGTCGCACCGACGGCGAAGTCGAGATCGTCTCCGGCATAGATAAGTCGGCGAGAGTGGTGACGTCGGGCGGAGCGTTTCTGTCGGACAACGATCTCGTGAAGATTGCGGGAGAAGGTTGATGAACTTTTCCGCATTTTCGATCCGCAATCCCGTACCGGCAATCCTGCTCTTTGCGATGCTTGCCGTCGGCGGTTTGCTGGCCTTCAAGCATCTGCCGGTCCAGAACTTCCCCGATATGGATCTCCCGACCATCAAAATTACCGCGACGCTCGATGGCGCCGCGCCGGCGCAGCTCGAGACGGAGGTCGCCCGCACGATCGAGGACAATCTTGCCTCGCTGAGCTATCTCGACCACGTCACCACGACGATCACCGACGGCACGGTGTCGATCAGTGTCTCCTTCAAACTGGAGAAGGACAGCGAAACGGCCTTGAACGAGGTTCGCAACGCCGTCGACAGCGCACAAGCCGATCTGCCGGCGCAGATGCAGACGCCAAGCGTCACCAAAGTCACCGTGCAGAGTTCGGCGCTGGTCACCTATGCCATCCGGTCTACGGCCCTCAATGAAACCGAGCTCTCCTGGTTCATCGACAACGATCTGACCAAGGCGCTCCTGTCGGTACCGGGCGTCGGACAGGTCAACCGCATCGGCGGTGTCGACCGCGAGGTTCACGTCGACCTCGATCCGACAACGATGGCTGCATTCGGCGTCACCGCGACCACTGTGTCGGCGCAATTGAAGTCGGTTCAGGCCGATACTTCGGGTGGCCTTGGGGAGATTGGCGGCACCCGTCAGACATTGCGCACGCTCGGCGCCGTGGCATCGGTTGACGCTCTGAAAGAGCTTAGAATTCCCCTGGCCAACGGGCAGCAGGTTCGCCTCGATGACGTCGCATCCGTCACGGACAGCTTCGCGGAGCGTTCTTCGATGGCCTATCTCGACGGTAAACCGGTGGTCGCGGTCGAGATCAAGCGCTCGAACGGGTTTTCGGACAGCGGTGTCGCGGACGATGTCGACAAGGCTATGAAACAGTTCGCAGCCAAACATTCCAACGTGCAGATCGAGGAGGCCTACAGCACGATCGGGCCGATCATCGACAACTACGATGGTTCGATGCACATGCTGTACGAAGGGGCGATCCTGGCGATCATCGTCGTCTGGCTCTTCCTTCGGGACTGGCGTGCGACGATCCTGTCGGCCGTGGCGCTACCGCTGTCGGTCATACCGACCTTCCTTGTGATGTACCTGGCCGGCTTCAGCCTGAATATCGTCACCTTGCTGGCGCTGTCGCTCGTGGTCGGCATCCTCGTCGATGATGCCATCGTCGAGGTCRAGAATATCGCCCGCCACCTGCAGATGGGCAAGCGGCCGATCGACGCCGCTCTGGAGGCGGCCAACGAGATCGGGCTCGCCGTCATTGCAACCACCTTCACGCTGGTCGCGGTCTTCCTGCCGACGGCCTTCATGAGCGGCATACCGGGACTTATATTCCGCCAGTTCGGTATCACCGCCGCGGTGGCGGTCCTCGTCTCGCTCGTCGTCGCACGCCTGCTGACGCCGATGATGGCCGCCTATTTCATGAAGGCCCATCCGACGGAGGAAAAGGATGGCCGCGTCATGCGCGCCTATCTGGCAATCGTGAAAGCCGCCATGAACCGCAGGAAGACCACGGTGGCAGTGACTGCCGTCGTCGTCGCGCTTTCGCTTGCCACCATCCCACTCCTGAAATCCGGCTTCCTTCCCGCTTCCGACGACGCGCGAGCTCAGATCACGCTCACCATGCAGCCGGGTGCCACTATCGAGCAGACGGACGCCACCACCAGGAAGGCCGCCGATRTCGTCGGCAAGCTCCAGGACGTGACACATGTCTTTTCTTCGGTCGGTTCCGCATCCTCGGGCGGTGGCCCCGACTCGAGCACCACGAGCAGCGTCGGATCCGCGACGATCGTCGCTGTGCTGTCGCCCATCGGCGAGCGCGATCGCAAACAGTCGGAAATCGAAAACGACATCCGGCAGGCTCTCTCGGTGCTTCCCGGTGTGCGGGTCGCGGTCGGCGGCGGTGGCAACGGCACGAAGCTGGAGATCACCCTTGCCAGTGACGATGCCAACGCGCTTGACAGTGCAAGCACGGCGCTCGAGGAACAGCTCCGCACGCTGCAGGGCATCGGCGCGGTGACATCAACAGCGGCCAGGCAAGCGCCCGAGATCCAGATCACGCCCGACTTTGCGCGCGCTGCAGCGCTCGGGGTGACCTCGAGCGCCATCGCCGAGGCGGTGCGCGTGGCGACGAATGGGGAATATTCCGCCGATCTGCCGAAGCTCAACCTGCCACAGCGCCAGGTTCCCATCGTCGTCCGCTTCAGCCCCGAGACACGCACCAAGCTCGACGATATCAAGAACATGCGGGTGGCCGGAACGAACGGCAATGTCGATCTCGGATCGATTGCCGATATCCGAATCGGCGGCAGCCCGTCGGAGATCGACCGCATCGATCGGATGCGCAATGTCACCCTTTCCGTCGAGCTCAACGGCCGCATCCTGGGCGATGTCAACCGCGAGGCGCAGGCTCTGCCGGCACTCAGGCGCCTGCCGCCGGGGGTCACCCTTGTCGAACAGGGCGAGCTTCAGCGCAGTTCGGAGCTGTTCCAGAGCTTTGGCCTTGCAATGGCGATCGGCGTGTTCTGCATCTACGCAGTCCTCGTCCTGCTCTTCCACGACTTCCTGCAGCCACTCACCCTTCTGATGGCTCTGCCGCTCTCGCTCGGCGGTGCGCTGGTGCCGCTGGTGGTGACCGGAACCAGCTTCTCGATGTCCGCTGTCATCGGGCTGCTCATGCTCATGGGCGTGGTGACGAAGAACTCCATCCTTCTCATCGAATACGCGATCATGTCGCGTCGCCAGGGCATGTCGCGGTTCGATGCCCTTGTGGATGCCTGTCACAAGCGCGCGCGACCGATCATCATGACCACCATCGCCATGGCATTCGGCATGCTTCCGGTCGCTCTCAGCCTGACAGGCGGCGATTCCAGCTTCCGGCAGCCGATGGCGATCGTGGTGATCGGCGGGGTCATGATGTCGACGCTGCTCAGCCTCATCGTCATCCCCGTCATCTTCACCTTTGTCGACGACCTCAACGAGGCGCTCAAGCGCCTCGTGCGCCGGACCGGGCCTGATACCGCCGACTCGGAACCGCAGGCATCTAACGATCGCGCGGCGATCACCTTCAAGCCCGGGCTTTCGAAGCGAGGGCAAGGTCAGAGATGACTGCTTTTGGCAAGCTGGTCCAGCGCCCGATACCGGCGACGCCCGGCGACCTTCATGGCAACCTCTTCGGTCGAATTCCCTCCCCCGGAACGAGACCGCGGGACGTGTTCCCCCGCAGGCGGCCTCGCGCCGCCTGCGCGTCCTGCATCTTCCCTGCCAACAGCGTACCTCGCTGTGTCACAGAAAGAACCTTTACCAAACTTTACACTTCCTTAACCGCGCTTAACATCCGCACAGCTATTAGAGTTCGACCTCAGCTCAATCCGGAGTGTCGTGTGTCCAAGGCACATCGAATTATTCTGCGTTGCCGCCTCGCGGAGCGGAAAATCATACTTGCCGAGATTTGGCGGTGGTTGCTGAAGCTTAATTCAAAGAATTATATCTCAATTTCTGCTTTCTTAAGTCCCTGGATCCAATCAGGCCGCGCAGAAAATGTTCGAATAGAGCGTGATGCTCTACTGGAAGACATTTCAATTGGAGGAACGGGGTGATTGATGCTCCGGGTGATCAGCACGCGTTTGCTGGACAGATCAAACAGTTCAACAGGGCAGCGCGCCCTATCTCATGCTGAATATTGCCGGGCGTCATGACAATGGCGTCATGGCTTCGAAATCGGGCAAAGCGCCGCTGGCGTAGCCGACCGTTCCGAGCGAAGCGATGGCGATCCGGCCGTCGCGGATCGACAGCAGCGGTCCGTCGGCTCCCTGCTCGTAGAGATCGGGATGGGCCGCGGCAAAGCGCGCCTTCTCCGCCTGCGACGCTCCCTGCATGCCGGCCACATAGTGATGACCGTTGCGTTCGACATGGGAGAGGCCGAGCAGCGAGACCAGCGCCAGATCCTGCTGCACGGCGAGCCCGGCTTGGCAGGTCAGATCCTCGCCCGAGAGGAACAGTCCCGGCACCGTTCCGGTTCTGATGCGGATCGCCTTGAGTAACGAACGGTAAATGCCCTTGCAGGTTTTCGAGGAGACGCCGGTATAGCCGAGCCGTCTGGCGGAGGCGAAGGCGCCATCGCCGTCGTCGCTCTCATCGATCAGGAAGGGGAATTGCGCCGCCAGATCTCCCAGCGGCGTATCCATGGTGATTGCGCGCGAGAACGGCTGTTCGACAAAGGCAATGGCCGTGCGCAACCTCGCCAGCTGCGGCATCGCCTCGATTTGCGCCAGCAAGGCGGCGAGTTGTTCGACGGCGCCAAACTGTTCGTTGCCGTCGACCGTCACCCGATAGTCGGGCATGCGGTCCAGCACGGCAGCGATCCGCATCAGGCGGTCGATATCGGCATCGATCGCGCCTGAAAGCTTGATCTTGAACCAGCGGTTGCCATAGCGCGTTATCACCGCCTCGAGGCTTTCCGGCAGGCCGTCATCGACGGGATGGACGACATCGCCCTCGGTGATYGGATCGAGAAGCCCGATCGTATGCCGGGCTGAGATCGAGCCAGCAGGACGAAGATCGGAAAGCACCGCCAACGCTGCATCCGCGTCGATATCGTCGGGCAGCATGGGGCCGCCGATGCCGACGAGATTGCCCCGCACCGCCTCGAAGAAGGAAATGCCGGCAAGGCGGCAATAGGCATCGAGCGCGGCGCGGGCGATGAGCGAAGGGCCGAAACAGGCGGCCAACGGATTTCCAGGCAAACGCCGCACGGTTTCCATCTCGTTCAGGCGGGCGGCGGCAAACAATGTCGTCGGCGCCGACGGTCCGAGCGAAGCGGCCGCAGCAGTGCGGATCGAGCTGCGCAACTGATCGACATTCTGCGCCGGCGTCAGCGCCGGGTTCTTGTCGAACCATTTCGGCACCATCATCTCGGCGGCGGCGCCAAGGGCGGTTCGCCCCTCTTCATCCTCGAGACGGACCCTGAGAAAGGCTTGCGGCGCCTTTTCGAGAGTTGCCGCGCCAAAGCGGAACGGCAGACGCAGCTTGATATCGCGCTCGAAGGCGTCGATCTCGATGATTCTGATACGCGGCGCCGTCACGGAACCTCCAATGCTTCCGTCCATGGTCATGCCATGCGGTCGAGCATGGCGCGCGAGACTTCATGATGGAGCGGTTCGCGGCGAAGCAGCCGGCCGATCTCATCCACCATGGCCTGCCCCTGGGCGAGATGCGCCTCTTCGGTGTGACCGGCGGCGTGCGGCGAAATGGTGACATTGGCCAGTGCGGGATCGCGGAACGGACTATCCGGAGGCAGCGGCTCGTCGTCAAAGACGTCCAGAGCCGCCTCGATGCGGCCGGAGCGGATCTCGGCGAGTAGAGCCGCCTCGTCGACCAGCTGCGAGCGCGCCGTATTGATGAACAGCGCGCCGGGGCGCAGCAGCGCCAGTTCGGGGGCGCCGATCATGCGGTGCGTTTCGGGCAGGACAGGCGCATGCAGCGAGATCACGTCGCTCTGAGCCAGCATATCGTTCAACCCAGCGCTGAAAACGCCGAGCGCAGCAGCCTCGCTATCGTGGAGAAAGGGATCGACAACCAGTACGCGGCAGCCGAATGGAACGAGCAGGCGCATGACCGCCCGGCCGACATATCCGGCGCCGACGATGCCGACCGTTCTGGCGCCCAGCAATCTCTGCGGCACGGCGGCGCGGACGTCGAGCCATTCGCCGCCGTTGCGCAATTGATGATGCAGCCGATGAATGCCGCGCATGGCGAGCAGCGCTTCGGCGACGACGAACTCGGCAACCGAAGCGGCAATTTTCGAGGCGGCATGGGTGACGCGAATGCCATCGTCGAACAGACGGGCGGGAACGAGTGTTCGGACGCTGCCTGCCGAATGGGCGACAAGGGCGAGTTGCGGATGGCGCTGGCGCGCGGCAGGATCGAAGGGCGGCGTGCCCCATCCGGTGAGACATGCCGTGGCGCCTTGCAGCAGGTGGTCGACATCGGTGGTGTCGACTGTGGCGCCGGTCGGCCAACGCACCTCACCAAGGGCGTTCAACTGGGCAATCGCTGCGTCGTCCAGCATCATCCGGCGGGTTTTTTCGGTCAGCAGTACGGCGATAACGGGAGCCTGTTCGTTCATGGTTCTACTCTTTCGCTGCGGCGACCAGGCGCCTGAGATGGGCAAGATCGGCGCGGACCTTGTCGAGCGCCTGCTCTCGAGAGACGCGGTATTGGGAATGCATCGAGAGCACCCCGGCAAATCCAGTGGCCACCAGGTGCGGGACGATTTCGTTCCAGGGCACCATGCCTTCGTCGAGCCCGTACCAGTCCGAATGCCATGCGCGCTGGCCGTGAGGTCCGCAAGCGCCGGGAAACCAACCGCTGTTCTTGACGCCCATGCAGCAGAACCACGGTTCAAGAATATCGAGGGTCAGACGCCAGTCCTCGCTTCCCTCCCGAATGATCTGATTGGCCGGATCGGGATAGGCGCCGATCCTGACCGGATCACGCCCGGCCAGCAATTGCACCGCCAGCGCGCCCGAGCTGTGCAGGGTGCCGCCGTGAAGCTGGAGGGTCAGCTTGACGGCGAAGCGTTCGGCCAGGCGCTCGAAGCCGTCGAGATCACGCCGTGCTTCATCAAGCTGGGCCTGCCAGCGCCGCGACGGGTCGTAGCGCCAAAAGCCAAGCCGGACCTGCCCGATGCCAGCCTCGCCGCAACAACCGAGAAGCCGGGATGCGGCATCGTCGGGCCGGGTGGAGTCGATGGTCGCCATCGGCGTCCGCAGGCCGGCCGCGGCAAAGAGCGTCACGGCCTTGACGATTTCCTCCGGCCTGTCAGGGGAAACGGCGTGGCCATCGCGAATGAGAAGATCGGCACAGTCGAATCCCAAACCGGCGGTGATCCCGGCCGCCTCCTCGAGCGGCAGACCCTCCAGGGTCTTGGTGAAATAAGCGATATCCATCGATCAGATCCCAGGCAGAAAGGCATTGTTCATGAGCGGGAAACACAAAGCTCGCTGCGGCGGCCGAATGCATCGCGGGCGCAGACCGCATAACGCGCGCCCTCGGGCGGCGACATGTGCAGGAATGCCGTCGAGATCAGCGGCGCGGGACTGACCTTTTCAAAAGTCCCGCCATTGGTGCTGACCAGGACATCGTAGAAGATGGCCGGGCTAATATCGCCGGAAGCCCAGAACAGCATGCGCTCCTCCCGGCCGCCAAGACCAAGATAACGTTCGACGACAAGGCCGGTCGGTGCCGCCGGTGGCACGCCGACATCGGGAACGACAAGCACCTGCGTCAGCGACGGCAATGGCACATCGAGGTCGACACTGATCCGGCCTTCGTCGCACGCGACGACGCTGATCGGATGCAGCAAGGCGGGCTCCTGCGCCCGGCGCAGTTCGGCAAACTGCGCCTCGGTCGGTGCGGGCGGTGCGCCGACCGGCTCGAAGGGGCCGCGCGGATTGGTTTCGTCGCGCTGGGCCTCCCAGACCTCCATCGGATTGGTGAATTCCTCGTCGATGCGCAGCAGGCAAAGTGCGTGCCGGCCGGGAACCAAGCCGCTCACCTCGAGGCGGACGGCGGTCCGGCCCGAACGGTTGATGGCATCGACGCTATGGATGAGGCTGATGGAAACACCGCCGCCCGGAAGCCGTGTCGGCAGGATCGACAGGCCATCCTGGTCGGGAGCAAGCGGCGGTTCGGCCGTCACCTTGCAAACGGTATCGCCCAGCGTTGCCAGCAGTTCCATCGATGTGAGGCCGGGCTTCTTGATGATGTCGARGGGCGGCGCGCTGTCGACATCCGTGACCAGCATATCCAGATTGGTCTTGTGCTCCCACTGCGCCTTAGTGAAATTGCGCGAACCGAAATAGGCAAAGATCGTGCGCTGGCTCCAGCCGCCGATAAAGGCGTGGTCATTGCTGAGGAAGGTGAAATTCGCCGCTTTCGGGGCGATGATGCGCCGGTCGTGCTGTTCGATGATGCGGGCGATGATGCCGGCGTAATAGGCTTTGCCATGCCAGCTATGGTGATCGCTCCACCCAAGCTGCGGATCGCATTCGTCGTTGATGATGGGCAGGCCCGCCAGGCGCGGGTGGTGCTCATTGAGATAGTCGACGACGAGCAAGGTGCGGTCGACGATGGCGTTGGTTTTCGGGGTCAGGTCTTCCTTGCTGCCGTTGACGCCCTTTTCGTGGATCGAGATGTAGTCGATCCGCGGCGGACCACTGCCGGTCAGGCAGCTCATGCCGCTGTCGCAATGGGCCATGAGGGCGCGAAAGATCGGCGAGAGCGTGCGGGCGGTGCCGGGGCCGCCCATCGGCAGGCTCGGATCGATGGCGTCGAGCCCGGCGACGCAGGCGTCGTAATAGTTGGTGTAACCCTTGATCCCGTAGGTCCACCAGCCGGAATCGGCCTCGTTCGTCGTTTCGAAATACCATGTGCGCAATTCGTCCATGCCGTAACGCGCGCCATAACGGTCGACTGTTGCCGTCACGAGATCCCGCCAGCGCCTGACCTGATCCATGTCCTCATAGTCAGTGAACAAGCCAGATGGGTTGCCCATCAGCTCGAAGAACGGCTTCAGGCGGTGTTCGATCATCACGTCCAGCGCGCGATCGAGCAGGGACCAGTCATAGCCGGCCCCGCCCTTTGCGCTCAGCAGATTGTAGAGATAATGCACACGCAGGAACTTGATGCCCTCATTCGGCAGGCCGCCGATATAGGCAAGCATCTGGCGCATCTCAGGTTCGAGAAGCAGCTCGGCGGGCGAAAAGCCGGTGCCGCGCCAGAACCGGTTGAACGGGCGTACCGCTTCGCTGGCATCAACGTTTATTCGCGTACGTTCACGCATGGGTCGTCTCTCCTTGGGCGGAAGTTGGCGGTGCGCCGCAATGCCGGCACACGAGGCCAGGAGCGGGATTATTTGAACTTGTCGCGCATCGCATCGATGCCGGGGATGGTTTTGGTCAGATGCTGATGGGCGGGATCGAAGCGCTGGATCAGCCCCCGCCGATGCTTGCCGACGAGAATGGTGAAGATATAGCCTCGGTGCCCCGGCGAGGTGACCGTCGGGTGGTAACCCCGGTCGACCAGGACTGTGTCGCCGTTGCGGGTCATGAGGATCTTGACCGGACCGTCTTCATCATAGGTGATCTGGCTGCCGAAACCGGTCTCGGGCTGGAAGCGGTAGTGATAGAGTTCTTCATGCCGGGTCTCGACATCGCCGTCTTCGGTATCGTGCTTGTGGGGGGGATAGCCGGACCAGCAGCCCTCGCCGGCATAGAGTTCACTCACCAGCAGGTTACCGCAGCGTCCGTTCTGTCGTTGTCCGAGCAGGTGGACGATCCGCCGCTGGCTGTGCGTGTCCGACGAGCCGACATTGACCGCGTCGACCTCATCCGGCGTGATGCGAAACGCGGCGTAACGCGTGTCGCAGAGGCCGCCGGCAATGGCGACTTCCGCCGCCGCGCCACGAGCCGATATCCGGACATTGGCGCCGACCGGCGCGTAAACCGAGTCCGCATCGCCTCCCCAGATATCGGCTCGCCGGCCCACCGCTTCGAACATGATGTCATCGACCTCGATATCCACCTGCCCCGACAGCACGACGTAGAGGCTTTCGTGCATGGGCAGCCGCCGGACGTCCTGCTCGTTGGAGGCGAGCGTGACGAGATCGAAGTAGATAAGATCGAGCGTCGTGGAGGAGGTATYCACAATGGGACGCTGCTCGGAGCGTGGAATGAATTCGGGCATCAATTGAACTCCGGAACGGTACGGTCGGCGAAGGGATTAAGCGACAAGGATTCGGCGTAGTGACAGGCCACTTCGTGCCCATCGGCTGTGACGGTACGCAGCGCCGGCACCTCCTGCTTGCAAAGCTCGGTGGCGTAGCGGCAGCGAGGATGAAACGCGCAGCCGGGAGGCGGATGGGCAGGAT